>JAPLVQ010000153.1 GCA_026397035.1 Candidatus Iainarchaeum sp. | reverse complement strand
TACATGGGTGGCAAATCATACAAGGGGGGAATAAAATGAAGACAATAAAAATCAAAGGAAAAAGAGAACCCATAACAATGGCTGAGTGGGATGATGTAAAACATATTGTTGAAAGGCACTTAAAAGAAAACAAAGAATTTTATGCAGCTCTTGCGGAATTATAAACAACAAACTTTCAGCATAAAAGTCCTTTATAGCACTGGCTGTTAACTCGTCCTATTCCATGACAATCCTTCCAGCTCCCTTAGACTCACAGTGCACATTTTAATTCGCTCCCCTCCTTCAAGTTCTTTATGTTTCACTTCACTAATATTAAAACTACAAGTCAATAAAAGTAATACTTTGATTAATGTTTGATTAACCTTTAATAAACCCCCTTTTTATTTCCTTTCAAATCCAAAATCTTCATGTTTCGCTTTATGCTCGCCCCTTTGGAAGACTATTCTGGTTCCGCAATGCGTTCGCTTTGCTTTTCGCATGGCGCGGATTTGACTTTTACCGAAATGGCGAGGGTGGAAGGGATTGTGCGAAATAACAAACCCACTTTAGCAAAGCTCTTTTGTGCGGATTCTACTCCAGTTCAAATTCAGCTTCTTGCGGGAAGAGAGAACCAGTTAGAGAAGTTTCTTTCTTCTTTTGAGCCTTTTGAGAGTTTTAAGGGTTTTAATTTGAATTTTAGCTGTCCTAGTCCTAATGTAATAAAGCAGGGGAGGGGTTGTGCTATGATTAAGCGTACTTCAAAATCCCAGCGCATTGTATCCCTGATAAAAAAGCATTTTCCGGATTTTGAGGTTTCTTTAAAGATTCGGCTTGGTGCTACAGAGTTTGAGCGCGAACACAAAGTTTATTTAAACTCCATTAGAGGAGTAGATGCGGATTTTTTTATTGTTCATGCTAAAAGCGGGGTGGCAAAGAGTCAGGATAAGGAAGATGATTCAGTTTACGCTGAGTGCGTGAGTGCCGCTAAAGAGAATGGGAAAAGTATAATTGCTAATGGTAGTCTCACTAAATCAAACAAAATTCGTAATTTAATAGAAGCTGGAATCAGCGGTGTAATGATTGGGAGAGGCTCTATGGAGAACCCTGCGATTTTTGATTTATTAAAGAATGAACTTGGATTTAACTCTCCAAAAAAAGCAATTCCTTCAGTTAGTGAATTAAAAAGTGAGTTTCTATTGCTCCACCAAAAGTTTGGGGAGAATGAGAAGTATAAAGAAAGTTTATTCCAGAAATTAAAATAAACTAAGATGCAAAGTAATAGCCTCTTTTATGCTTTCAAGAATTTCTTCAACCGTATCCCCATAAGTGTAGCATCCCAGTAAAACAGGTACTGAAGCATAAACTTGTCCAGACTTTTTATCCCTTTCCAAAACAACATCAAAGTCGAACATAAAATCACTAACGGATTAATTAAGGCAACTTAATAAAAAGCCTTTCTAAGCATTCAAAAGCAATCATAAAATAACTAAATCAAAAATAACTAAAATGAGTCTCAAAACCAACTGAAGACAAATCCCCCTTCAGAGACTTGCACGCTTGAAAATACTTGATTTAGGCATCGTATCAGGTTTTTTCGATTCTTTATTTGATTTATAGTTTATCTGGAGCAATATTCACTCAAAATCTTCTTCTTTTAATTCAGCAGCTTTTATTATTGCTTTTAATGTCCCAATCGCAATTCCTTTGTGAACAGGCACAGTTAATGGAGAATTAATTGGGTGTCTTAAATGAACATGACTTCCTTTTTGACTACGAACCCAATACCCTTTTTTGAGCAGAATTTTTATTAGTTCTTTGCCAGAAACACTTTTAGGAATCATAATTTCACTGAAACAATTTCTGTTTTTGTTTTGGAATTTAATGGCAATCCATCTTCTGCTAGGCAACTTACATGAAGTTCAATGGCTTCTTTAATATTCTTTAAAGCTTCTTCTTTTGTTTCTCCTTGACTTATACACCCTGACAAAGAAGGTACAGTTACAGTAAATGACCCATCTGAATTTTTTTCTAATACAATCTTCCAATCCATAAAATCACTAACGGATTAATTAAAGCAACTTAATAAAAAGCCTTTCTGAACTACTCGGGGTTGAAACCCCGAGGGTCTTTTGGCTAACTGCTGTACTGTAGCATTGTTGTTTGGGTTGTTTTGTTTTCTGTTGCTGTCCAATGCTTTTTTTGTGATTCGTTAACATATTTTTTCAGTGCTTCGTTAGTGACTGCACCACCTGTTCTGCCGAAGTGACCATC
>JAPLVQ010000078.1:3691-6957 GCA_026397035.1 Candidatus Iainarchaeum sp. | reverse complement strand
CTTGAAAGCGGTAGTAGCCTGCTGCGCGGCTTCGATGCACTTAATGTTGCATTTGCCCTCGGGTATAAAATTATGCCTCAAAGTGAATTAATAATCAAAAACATATTACATATCAGCCCAGACATGCCGTTGCCTCCTGTGCAAGAAATTGTGCAAAAATTAAAAAACAATGAAGTTTCACTTAGTATAAATGCTGTTGGGCTCGAAAAGCAGTTGTAGCCAAGGTATCCGGACATTTTTTACATATTAAAAATCTTTCAAAAATAGCAAACATATCCGTTTAGGGTATTCTGACTTCCTCTGGATATATTTATTTTTTAAGTTATTTTAAACAAAGTAAAACGCTGTGATTATTATCAGGTAAACCGCAAGGAGCTGGATTCCTTCGAGCCAGTTGCATTTCCCGTCACTGGAAAGGTAGTTTATGAGCATTACTGCCAAGAACATCGCTATTATCTCAAATACGCTGAACACCAAAGTGAATCCGAAGTTCATTATCTGGCTAATAATTACAAGTATCGGCACAACAAAGAGAGCTATTTGAATAGCGCTGTTTAATCCAATTTCTATTGCAATATCAATCTTGTTTTGGAGAGCAAAATAAATAGAGCTGGCGTTTTCTGCAACATTTGTTACAATGGAAATTAGAACTATTCCAATAAATGTTTCTGTAAGCCCCATTGTGGTTGCAACTGTCTGGACACTATGCACTAAAAATTCTGATTCAATAGCAACCATTATTGTCGCAGCAAATAGTACCAGTAAAGCATGTTTTCGGCTCATAGTGGGTTTTTCTTTTGCAGCTTTTATGTTATCACTTATATCAAAAAAGTCTTTGTGCGTGAAAAATGAGAACACTAGTCCCGCAATGTAAGTCACCGCAAGTACCGCTCCAACAACCAGACTTATTGTCTGATTACTCGCAAGTGAAGTGGCTTTAGTGAAAGAAAGTGCGGTTGGAATTGCAAGACCCGCGATGGCAATAATAAGCATTGTCGCTGATACACCAACCGATTTTGAATCAAACTTTTGCTCCTTATGACGCGTACCGCCAAAGAAAACACTTAGCCCTATCAATAATAAAATATTTCCTATTATACTTCCAACAATTGAAGCTTGTACAAGCGCTATTAGTCCATTACTTAACGCGAGCACCGCAATTATTAACTCAATTAAGTTTCCAAATGTGGCATTAATTAACCCAGTAAAGCGTGAATTTGTCTGAAGAGCGATTTCTTTGGTAGAATGGCCAATCAGATATGCCAGCGGAATAAGGGCCATAAGCACTGATGCAAATATCAATACACTGTTTCCAGTGAAAAACTGGCAAAACCAGCTTATTGGAATGAAAACCAGCAGTAACAAAAACAAATTATTGAATTTTAGAACCATGCAGTCCGAATGAATTAACAACACGATTAAAAAGCATGCACCTGGTTTAGTGCGACTAAAAAAGCCGCGCACAAAATAGACCCCCTAGTGATTTCTTTCAACTAACAATTGTTTTGCAGTTAAATCCCAAAATCGGGAAGAATTTGCTATATCCTTTACTTTCCTGGTTTTATGACGGGAAAATATAAAAACAAGTGGAGTTTAATTGAAAAGTATTTTAATTAAATCTTAAGTTCTTTTTCCCAAGTGTCAATAAAGTTATCAACAAGAACATCAAGAAAACTGTGCCGGTATTCCACAAGTAAACCAAGAATACTTTCTTTATCCCTGAGTGAGAAATATAATTTCCCCTTCATCGGTTTTTGAAGAACTATCTGAGCCAAGAGGAGTTTTTGCATGTGAAAACTTGTTGTTGAAAGACCCAAGCCCACGCTCTTTGAAATGGTTGGTAGAGTAGCTCGCCTCCTATCCATTAAAAAAACAATAATCTTTCTAACTGAATCCTGGCGAAGAAGATTCATTAATTTGGTATCAGCAATATCTGCCTGTAGAGCATAAAAACGAGAAAACTTTCCTTCCTTTTCTTCCCTCACAAGATTCTTTTTCTTTAAATAATCAACATGGTACTGCATTGCGCCCGTCGCAATACCTGTTCTTCTTTGAACCTCACGGAAATGAAGACCAGGATTTTGGGCAATAGTAGAATAGATTCTATCGCGGGGCGTTAAAGCAACAATACCCCCGAGATCCTTAATCAAATAAACCACCAAAAAACGCCAATGACTTGCCTTTTGAATACTTACTTTCGAAATAAAGCGACAAACAAACTGCCGACTATAAGCAAATCAAACAACGCTTGAATTGAGTAATTAAAAAAATCTCCTGAAGAAACATACAAATCAAGCACCACTAAAAGCGATTTTATAAAGAACAAACCAAAAGCAATTCCCACCCACAAAAGAGTAGTGGAAAACTTTTTTCGCACGGCAAGAAGCGCTATTACGAAAAGAACAAAAGAAACAATAAGCATTAACCAAACAATCACTGGCTCGATTACTGAAATCGCCTGCGCAGGACCCCTTAAAGCATCCCAAGGTGCAGCAAAAGCCCCAGCAAAAATAGAAACAAAACAAACTAACAAACTAAAAAACCGATAATTCAAATCAACACCCCGCAATAATTACTAAATATTAGTGCAAAGAGGTTAAAAAAACCTCCTAGCGCTAAACCATAGATGAAAGGACTGACATACTTGTGTTAAGAGCCTTATAAAGCGGTTTTGGTACGAAACACTTGTTTTCGCGTTCTACGATTGAACCAGGGCTGGGGGTAACAAACTACTTTTTAGAAATCTTTTCCCTCAAAACTTCCTGTACTTTTTGCGGGTTCGCAGTCCCTTTAGTTTCTTTCATAACGAGCCCCGCAAGAAAATTAAGCGATTTTTCGTTGCCGGCACGAAAGTCACTAACCGCTTTTTCGTTTGCGCTAATCACATGCAAAACAACTTCGTCCAAATTAATGCTTGCGGAAATAAGAAGCGAATTTTTTTCAAGAAAATCCTTTGGTTTTGATTTATCTCCAGAAATATAATTAATCACACTCTGCTTGGAATTCTTGTTCGAAACCTTGCATTCCTCAAGAAGCTTCACTAACTCAACAAGCGCCAACGCGTCTATTTGCAAATCCTTGAGTACAAGTGAATCATGATTCAAAACAGAAAGAAGTTCTCTAGTGAGAAGCTTTGCTGAAACGGTCGGATTGGTTTTTAATAAAATCATTTTATCAAATAATTTTCCCAGCTCAAAATCACTGCACAAAACCTGCGCATCATACCCGCTCAAACCAAATTCTTTCATTAACCTCTCTGCTTTCAT
>JAPLVQ010000078.1:0-3567 GCA_026397035.1 Candidatus Iainarchaeum sp. | reverse complement strand
ATAATCATCTTCTGTTTCTTTTCTTCTAAGCTCAACCGTAGTCCCAGTCTCCGCATTAAATGCGCGCGTGTGCAAGAAAATCTTTCTGCCCATTTTTTGTTCCTGCTTTTGGCGCAAAAATTCATACTTTAAAGCAATCTCGCTAGCCGCGTAACCCGAAACATTTTTTATCTCAACCCTCTCGCCGCCATTAATCGAAATATTGCAATCAACTTTAAGTGTTGTATCGGGTTTTAATACGCCAAGATAATTTAAAATATTTTCAAGCGAATTTAAAAACTCCCTCGCCTCTTCAGGCGAAGAAATATCAGGCTCGGTTACTATCTCGACAAGCGGCAAACCCGAACGATTATAATCAATCAAAACATAAGAACTCTTTCCCATACCATTAGGATGAATCAGCGCCGCAGGGTCCCATTCAAGATGCGCGCGCCTTATCCGCACTTTTTTCCCTGAAGACAAAACAACTTCTCCATATTCAGCAACCGGAACCTCATACTGTGTAATCTGATAATTTGAGCTCATGTCAGGATAAAAATAAGTTTTTCTGCTAAAGAAAAAATCTTTATTAATCCGACAGCCAAGAGCAAGACCAACTTTTACTCCAAACTCAACCGCCCTCTCATTTAAAACAGGCTTACTTCCAGGATGACCCAAACAAGTCGGACAGCATGAAGAATTAGGCTGGGTTCCTTGGGTCGAACAAGAACAAAAAAGCTTGCTCTTTGTCCCAAGGTACGCATGAATCTCAAGCCCGATGACAGCCTTGCCTTCAGATTCATCCTTAGCTTTACCTTCAGATTCATCTCTAGCCTTACCTTTAGTTCCATCTTTAGCCTTGCCTTCAGATTCATCCTTAGCTTTACCTTCAGATTCATCCCTAACTTTACCTTCAGTCATTCACACACCAAAAAACTTTTTTTTGAATTTTTATGAAACCACCTATTGTTTTCAAACAGTCAATTCATGCTAATTACTCGTCCAAAAATTTATTACATCCTAAAAATCATTTTCGCAATTATTGGTTTAAGCCCGTTTTTTGCGCACAACTTCTGCGCAGGAATATTACCCACATCAGGGTTACAAACAATGAAATCAACACTGCATCTTTTTGCAAAACGTTTTGCTTCATCAAAAAATCTCTGTGCGACGTGCTTTCTTCTAAAAGCCGGGTCGACAAAAAGATCAGAGATTTCCAGATATTTTTTGAATCTAAAAACCGGTGTTCCTTCAACAACAGAACAAAACAAATACCCTACCATTTTACCATCAAACTCTGCAACGTAAAATAATGCTTCTTTTGACTTCATTTTTTCAGTAAAAAAAGTTCTTACCGCCGCCTGATAATTCGGCCTAAGCGCGTAATATTTATCAATATCCACGTGCATCTCCGCTAGTTTTGTCTGAAGCGCAACAATCCCATCCATATCCTTGACTGAAGCCATTTTATATTCTAATTCTCCTTTCATTCACCCACCACCTTTCCAAAAGAATAAAGCCGTTTTTCTGCAAGATGCGGCGCGACCGCCGTTAACCCCACAGGAAGACTCTTTAAAAAACCTGAATTAACGCTTAAATGCGGCAAACCCGCAAGATTAGCCGGAACTGTACAAAGATCCATCGCAAAATTTGCTAGCGGCGAAAGCTTTTCTATCTCATCAAAACGCGGAGCAACCGTCGGCATAGTTGGAAAAAGAAGCAAATCATAATTCTTGAACGCTAAATTAAATTCATTAATTAATTTAGTTCTTACCCTCATTGCTTTAAGATAATACGCATCACGATAACCAGACATTCTAGCAAAAGTCCCTAGAATTATTCTTCTCTTAGCCTCATCGCTAAACTCTCTACTCCTGATTTCTGAGAAATAATCATCAAAATGCTTTCCTTCAACAACCCCCTGAACACCATATCTTAATCCTGAAAGTTTTGCAAGATTAGTAGAAGCCTCGCAAGTAGCTATAACGTAATACGCCGACAAAGCATATTTCACATTCAAGGGTAAAGATACTTCCTCAATAACATAAAACTTTTTTAACTCATCAATCTTTTTTTCAACAACCTTCTTAACTTCATCATCACACCCTTCAAAAAAATCTTTTACAACAGCCATTTTTTTTATTGGATAATCCTCTATTGTGAAACCGTTTTGAAGAGAAGTAGAATCCCGCTCGTCCCCTCCAGCAATAACTGACAAAAGAAGCGAAGCGTCCTCAACATTTTTTCCTATACTCCCAATCTTATCTAAAGAATTTGCGAAATCAATCAAGCCAAATCTTGAAACCAAACCATAAGTAGGAGTAAAACCAACCGCTCCACAAAAACTCGCAGGACAAGCAATACTCCCGCCAGTACTCTCACCAATCGCTATATGATAATTTTTTGTAAAAGCTGTAAACCCAGCAGCTCCCCCGCTAGAACCCCCGCAACTTCTTTCATTATCAAAAGGATTCTTTGGAACTTTTACTGTATGCGTCGCAAAAGTACCAAACCCAAATTCATCCTGAGTGGTTTTTGCCAGAATTATCGCTCCTTCGGTTTTTGCTCTCTCAATTACTCCCGCGTCAAAAACAGGCTTATACCCGCGCAAAATCTTTGAACCAGCTTTTGATTCAACCCCCTTAACACAAATCGCGTCCTTTACAGTAATAGGAACGCCAAATAATTTTCCTTTATACTTTGAAGAACGCAAAAGCGAAAGCTGGCGCAAAACATCGGCTGAATTAAACTCTTCAATATAATTTAATTTCTGTTTTTCAGAAATTTTTATTTCCTGAATTACTCCCGCAAGATTCTTCTCCACAACTGAAAAATCATTTCTCGCAGCCTCGACAAAATGATTAACTGTTTCTTCTCTTTTCATAAAAAATCACAAAACTCCAAACAACACCCACACTATTCAAAAAATTCATAGCCCGCAAAATTTTTATATTACAAAACTTCAAAAACCACAAAACTTCAAACAAAAATCACAACACCAAAAAACTTCAACAATCGCCATTCTTTAAAATTGTAAAAACAATCAAAAACTCACAATACTTTCGGTCCCTTAAAATACGCGCCCTCGCGAAGAGAAACAGAAGCATTCTTTAAAGCATCCTCCAAAGATAATCCTTTCTTTGGCTCATCCGCCCTAAAACGATTACTAATCTTTACAGGCTGAAAACTCGGCTCCTCTTTTGCATCAACACTGTCAAGCTTATTAAAAGCATCAAGAATAATTTCCTTAATCTGGGGAACAAATTTCTCAAGCTCCTCATCAGTAAGTTTAAGCCGAGCGTTCTTTGCAACCCTCTGAATCAAATCCTTGGTAACTTCAACACTAACCATGCAACAAAAGTAATGCAAAAGGTTTTTTAAATAAGCAAACACTGATTAAAGAAGCAGCCGGGATTTTTTAGATAACAATTAATAGGATTATTTAAATGATAATTAAGAGTATTATTTGCCAGCGGTTAAAATGGATTTGATAAAATGCCTGGGGGAAAAATTCATGGAGGCGGAGGACATGGAAGAGAGTCCCGTGAAAGAAGACGAAGCTTAAAGCATCAGGAAGCGGCAAAAGAA
>JAPLVQ010000138.1 GCA_026397035.1 Candidatus Iainarchaeum sp. | reverse complement strand
ACAAATTCACAAAAATTTTGTTTATCAATCACACAAACAAACCAATCAAAAAAAGAAATCAAAAACACGCGGAAGTGAGGGGTATTAATTCCGCTACTCCAACGCGAAAAAATCACTTTTTAAACATTATCGGACAACCTCCTTATCTGCGGGTCTCGCTAGACCGCGCAGTATTGTTGACGCAAAAGAATAAAAAAACTGACTTCACTGGTTAAGCAAAGAAAACAAAAACCAGCAGTCCTACTAAAATCATCAAATAACTCTCAACGTGGAAAAAAGCGTAAAATGATTTGTAATTCTCCGGTGCGGTAGCCTTGCTTGGAGACCTTAATATTTGCCTCGCAAAAGGCAAAAGCACTATTCCAGGAACTATCGCAAGAATATATTCAAAAGGAACAAAACCAAGCGAAGCCAATTTAAAAGTTCCGTAATTTAAGAACATTCCAATCATTGAAAACGCAGCGATGCATAAAAGTACGCGAGAGAAAAACTTTGCCTGCCTTTGATTAATCTCCATAACAGTACTCTTCATTTTCATCTTCTCATCATGTTCCCTTGAAGAGAAACGATAAGTCAAATAACTCCCGACCTGAATCCCCAATATAAACAAAACCGGCAATATAGCAAAGCCCATACTCTCAACTCTTGCAAACGAAACAAAAAGAAAAAAGCCCGCAAGGTACCTAAAAATCGGATTAATAAAAGCGCCCGAAATAATGTCAAAAACTTTTCTCTCTTTTAATCGTAAAGGTTTTAATGTATAAGCAAGTTGATTTAAAAACATCACAATTAAGCATCCAAAAAACAAAGCGTTACCCAAGAAAAAGGCGATTAGAAGTGAAATAAAAACTAATCCAATTGAAAACAATAATGCTTCACTAGGAGATACTCTTTTACTCGGGATAGGACGAACATACTTTGATTTATGAAGTGCGTCACATTCCCTGTCAGTATAATCGTTTAATGTATAAAGCCCCGACCAGAGAAGAATTACTGAAACGACGCCTGCAAAAAATACGCCAAGACTTACTGCCGCAGAATAAACATAAAAAACAATCAAAAGCGCAATAATCATTGCAAAAATAGTCTTGTCCCACTCAAGTGGACGCATTAACTCAAGAAAACCCCTTACTCTTTGAAAAAAAGTATAAGCAGTTCTTTGAGCCAAACACACCAACCCTTTGATTTGTTTTGCAAAAATGCCAAAAAAAGCAAGGCTTTTACTGCCTTGCCCTCTGCCTCAAATATCTTTTCTTTCTTCTAGCCCTTCTTGATTTCTTCTTGCACCACTTCCACCTTTGTCTGGCGTGGGTCTTTTTAAATCGGCTAGTATCCTTCGTTCTTGTTGCCATTGCATATTCACCATTAGCTTTAGATTAATGAAAATCAATAAGCTTTATAAATGAATTTAATCAGGTCTTACTGATGCAAAATAAAAAAACTAGTTCTAATAAATTAATTTAGAGTCTAATTAAATAGTGTACTGTTTATTTTTTAAAAAAGGCATAAGGAATTAAAAAGATATAAAGAATAATTCATTTTTTAATAACACTCGTTGTCAGTTCTTGCATGGGCAGAATTTCTTATACGCGTTATGGCGAGGAACGAATTCCAGTAGTACCAACTTTTGTTATTGATATAACTTCTAGATGCAATTTTCATTGTGAATACTGTATTCAAAAAGGCAGAGCAAAAGGCCCTGACATGAGTATTGAAGATTTTAATAAAATCATTTCCCAAATTTATGAATATGGAAGAATCCATGGCATAAAACCAAGTATCTGTGTTGCCGGCGGAGAACCATTTTTGAATAAAAATGCTCAAAAAATGATTAAATTTGCTGTTGGAATACTAGGAAGAGACTCGGTTAATGTTACAACGAACCTTTCACAATTCCCTCTAAAAAAAGATATGACAAGCCTGCTTTTTGAGAAATGCGGACGCCCCGGATTTAATGCCTCAATTGACAGAGAACATTTACGCTTTGGTAAAAATGTTTCAGAAAAGTTAAAGGCCTTTTTTGCTGCGGCAAAAGAAACACACACCAGTATTGATGTAATTAATGTTGCAACAACTCCTTATGAAAGACGCTATCGCTGGCCAAAAGAAATCGCAAGACTAATTCCCTCGGATGTTAAAAAAATAGTCAAAGACAATCGAGGGCTTGGAAGAAGCGAACTTACTGCAATACCCAGAACAAAAAACCGGATTCGAAAAGACATTGAAAAATGGACTAAAGGAGATAGCCCAGAAATGGCTATGCGCACCACTTTTAGCTTAGGAATATATCCTCATCTAGGCGGCGCTCATCCAGGGGTTAGTCTTGCTTTTGCCCCGGATGGAAAAGTATATATTCACTCGGAAGAAAATTTCTTTTATCTACCCCAGCTTTCCATCGGCAATTGGCGCAGAGAATCTTTGCACGAAATAATAAAAACTAACTTGCCATTCAAAGCAAATATGCTGAGAGAATGGTTTGGAGGAAATAGATTAAATGGACGAAAGAAATATGGAAAAATGTATATGAATGAAGTTTTGAGCAGCACTCCAAAAAAAACAATTATTGCAAACCATGTGTTAAAACGATTTGATGAATTGTATGGAAAACAAAAACCAAGAGTAAGATAACAAAGAATAAAAAAACAGAGAATAAAATAGTTCTTTTAATTAATAAGTATTTTACCAAATATTTATTTCTTTTTCCCAACAAGCACTTTCGCCAGCTCTAACTTCTCTTCATCACTCAAAGAATTAAATATTCTCTTCACGAGCCTGTTTCGCTCTCCTTTTGAGAGTCCGCGAAAATAATTCAAAGCCATTTCTTCAAACATGAAAACCCCAATCCAATAATAAATTAAACCAACTATACACAACACGAGTATTACTAAACACCAACAACTAAACAATAACAATCAAGTCTTTCTTTTTTTAAATCCCTGCTTTTAGTTTAGCCGCCCTAACTAATCCATAAAACAACGGAGCGGGTCTTTCAAGCCCTGATTTTAATTCCGGATGAGATTGTGTAGCAACAAAATAAGAGTGATTCTTTAGTTCAATGAATTCAACAAGCTTCCCATTAGGAGAAAGACCAGAAAGTGACAAACCTTTTTCTTTGAGAACAGAATGATACTTTGGATTCACTTCGTACCTGTGCCTGTGCCTCTCAAATACTTTTGCTGAATTATAAAGCGAAGCAATAATACTTCCTTTCTCAAGGGCAGCCTCATAACTCCCAAGCCTCATTGTCCCGCCCAAATCAACAACATTTCTCTGCTCATCCATTAAGGTAATTACTTTATTTATAACCTTGGGATTCATCTCGGTAGAATTAGCATCAGCTAGTCCGCACTCGTTTCTCGCAAACTCAATAACAGCTGCCTGCAACCCTAAACAAATTCCTAAAAAAGGCAAATTATTTTTCCTCGCATACTCAATAACTTTAATTTTCCCTTCCCAGCCCCGATTACCAAAACCGCCCGGAACAATTATTCCGTCAAAACCTTCAAGCGTCTCTTTAACACTTACCCCTTCCTCAATTTTTTCCGTATCAACAAAATCAATACCCACATGAACCCCCAAATTAGCCGAGGAATGATGAAGCGCTTCAACAACACTTGCGTAAGAATCACCAAGCGCAGTGTATTTCCCGCAAATACCTATTTTTAATTTCTTTTCGTGACCATTATTTTTTAATTCAACCATTTTCTCCGCAAGCTCATTCCACTTACTACCCACACTTTTTACTTTACAAAGCTTCTTACACGCCCACTCTTCAAGAACCTTAGTCATTCCTTGAGACTCAAGCTCTCCAGGAAGAAGATAAACCGAAGGAACATCAATCGCAGTAAAAACATTCTTATCATTCACATTACAAAACAAAGAAATCTTCTTTTTTATTTTCTCAGTCAAATGCTCACTGCACCTACACGCGATAATCGAAGGCCAAATACCCATTTTATTTAACTCCCTCACGCTTAACTGAGTAGGTTTTGATTTCTGTTCATGAACACCATAAGGAATAGGCACATAGGATAAATGAACAAACAAAACATTCTCTCTCCCCAAATCCTGCGCTAATTCCCTCACCGCTTCAAGATACAAAGCATTCTCCATATCCCCTACAGTACCACCAATCTCTACTAAAACTATGTCCGCACCCGCATCCTTTCCTACTTCAAGAATATTCTTTTTAATTTCCTCAGTAACATGAGGAACAAACTGAACCGTTTTCCCTAAATAATCCCCACGCCTCTCCCTTTCCAAAATACTCTTAAAAACTTTCCCCATAGTTAAATTCCAAGACCCTTTCGCAGTAACACCCATGAAACGCTCATAATGCCCAAAATCCATGTCACACTCAGTACCATCATCAAGAACAAATACTTCCCCATGCTCAACAGGATTCATCGTCCCCGGATCAACATTCAAATAACCATCACACTTAACCGCCGCACACTTAAAAGAAGAAGATAAAATTTTCCCAATAGAAGCAGAGAGAACTCCTTTTCCCAAACCAGACAACACTCCTCCGGTAACAACAACAAGCTTAACCAACCCAACTCACCAGTAAACTAAAGCAGTTCTTCAAGTTTAAAAAGATTTGCAAAAAAAATTCTTTTACGAAGGTTAAAATACTTCAAACGCACTAAGTATAAATGAGCCCAAAAATCTAATTATCCAAGTTCTAATTATGAGGTGCTGATTCTTATAGTAGGATTTAGTTTTTTGCTTTCCCCTGGTTCTTTATTTTTTCAATTGCTTTTGCAATTTCTTCAGGGTCCCCGATATAATAATGCTTTATTGGATTTAAGTTTGAATCAAGTTCGTACACTAAAGGAATTCCTGTAGGAATATTGAATTTAACAATCTCCTTATCAGGAACCTTATCAAGATGCTTTACTAAAGCGCGAAGGCTGTTTCCGTGCGCTGCAATCAAAACTTTCTTTCCAGATTTTATAATTGGAACAATTTCTTTTTCCCAATAAGGAAGGGTTCTTACGACATTATCCTTCAAGCATTCCCCAAGAGGAAGTTCATTTTTTGGAACATCCTTATATAATAGATCATTTCCCGGGAACATTTTATCAGTTCTTTTTAATTCTGGAGGGCGAATATCATAACTCCTGCGCCAAATTTGCACCTGTTCTTCCCCATACTTTGCCGCCATTTCGGATTTGTTTAAACCCTGAAGAGCTCCATAGTGCCTTTCATTCAGTCTCCACGAATAATTCACTGGGATCTTTCCATTCAAATTCATTTCTTTAAGAACAATCTCAAGCGTGTGAGTAGCCCTTTTTAGAACAGAAGTAAATGCAATATCAAAAAAAAAACCTTCTTTTTTTAGAACAATTCCTGCTTTCTTTGCCTCTTCAACTCCTTTCTCTGAAAGATCAACATCCACCCATCCAGTAAATTTATTTTCTTTATTCCAAATACTCTCTCCGTGCCGAAGCAAAACAATTTTGAACATACAATCGCCGTCTTTTATTGATAAGTTAGGAGCTAGAAAGGCTTAAATTGCTATTTTACGGGCTGAGTGGCGCGTCCTGTTCTATTACAGAAGGAATAACCTTTCTCGCCCGGTCAAAATCAATCAAATACACTTTGGGTTTCCCATTAATCATTTTTACCACAAAATTTCCAGGATGATAGTGCCCATGAATTATTCCAAGCACCGCCATCTTTTCTTTTATTTTAGTAACTTGCCCTTTTAACTCCTCAAACCACTTGTGATTCTTTTCAATTCTGATAAAATTCCCAATTGAAACGCCATCTATTATTTTTGCAAATACTGTTATGGTCCCATCTTTGTTTCTAATCATTCTTGGAATCTTCTTGCCTGTAAATTTTCTTCCAACCTTCTCTTTTTTCATTATAATTGGTTCAACGGCAGCCCCTGCCTTAAATGCCTTCTCCCACATATTAAACGACTCTTTGGGAATCCTCACAGCCCGCATTTTCTTGAAGAACTTTCCCCCAAAAAGGGTACTTATTGAACCATCCTTAATTTGTTTTCTTCTAACAAATACTCTTCTTTTGTCAGTAAATTTTGGATTATGCTCAAGCCCGGCATATATCTCAAAATCAGGATTATACTTCTTTGATAATGCAAGCGCGCGTTTCATTATCTTAAAAGTACTTGTGTCCATTGGGTGACTTGCGCGCTCCTCAAGAAACTTAATTGCTTCAGGATGTTGCGTCGAAAGAATGCCAAAAATATCAATTGCACCCCAACGCACATTCAGATTTTTGTCATACAAAAGTTTTGACATTTGTTTTATATTTTTTGGTTCCCCAATATGTGACACTACAAGTAATGCGCTATCCCTAACCCCTGGATTAGGGTCATCCAGCATTGCAAGAATTGTTGGCGTCAAAGCCCTATTCCTCTTTCCTTTCCTCCCAAGCGCTATTAAAGAATCAGAAACAATCCCGGGATGATTACTTGAGAGCCGCTTAATTTGCGCACGATTAGCGTGAACAACATTTTTTAACCTAGGATTGTTTTTCAGCAATTCAACCGCTTTCCTCCTTGAAAAATATGCCATGGAAATAGAAGCACACGGCAGAATAAAAAAGTTACTATGATTAAAATCAGGGCTTCCTAAAATTCTTTCCAGCGTACTTCGCACCCGCTCCAAGCTCTTCTTCTATTCTTAAGAGCTGATTGTATTTTGCGAGCCTTTCGCTTCGGCAAGGAGCGCCAGTTTTTATTTGCCCTGTTCTTAAACCAACTACAAGATCCGCAATAAAAGAGTCTTCAGTCTCTCCGCTTCTGTGCGAAACCATTACGCCCCACCCTGCTTTTTGAGCCATTAGGCAGGCATCAATTGATTCAATTACAGTCCCTATTTGATTTACTTTCAAAAGTAGAGCGTTGCACGCTTTCTTTTCAATACCCGTTTTTATTCGCTTAACATTAGTTACTAATAAATCATCCCCAACTATTTGAACATCTTTTCCTATCTTCGAAGTGAGTTTAGCGTATGATTCAAAATCATCCTGGTCAAACGGGTCCTCAATTGAAATAATATCATAATCTTTCACAAGAGAAGAATAATATTCTACCATTTCTTCTCCGCTCTTTAGCTCAGGAGATTTACTCTTGAAAGTTAAGTTATATTTTTTTTTCTCTCCTTCAAAAAATTCGCTTGCAGCAACATCCATTCCAATCCTTACTTTTCCCTTGTACCCAGCTTTTTCAATTGCGAGCGTTAGTAAATCAAGAGCTTCTTTTGCATTCTTTACATTAGTAGCAAATCCGCCCTCATCCCCGGCGTTAATCGCGTTCTGACCATATTTTTCTTTAATAATTCCTCTCAAAGTGTGGAAAACTTCCGTACCGTAACGCAATCCTTCTGCAAAACTTGGCGCGCCAGTTGGAAGAAGCATAAATTCCTGCATGGCAAGCTCATTACCCGCATGCTTTCCACCATTAATCACATTAAAACTTGGAACAGGAAGAATACTTGAGTCATTTACTCCCGCAAGGTCAGCAACGTGCTTGTATAAAGAAACTTTCTTCGCTTCAGCACCCGCTTTACACACAGCCATTGAAACGGCTAAAATAGCATTCGCCCCGAACTTTGATTTATTTTCAGTGCCGTCAGCATTAATCATTATTCCATCAATTAATTTTTGGTCGGCAGGATTTTGTCCAAGAATTAGCGGAGCAATTTTTTTGTTCACATTCTCAACAGCTTTTAATACCCCTTTTCCAAAATACCTATTCTTGTCCCCATCACGCAATTCAAGAGCTTCATAAACACCAGTACTAGCCCCGCTAGGCACAGCAGCCCTAAATAAACCATTCTTGGTAATTACATCACACTCAACAGTAGGATTCCCTCTCGAATCCAAAATCTCCCTAGCCTTCACATTCAAAATCTTTGCCATTTTAATACACCTCACTTTTTTCCTAAAACATAAACTATGTTAATTAACTGATCCTTTCCTTTCAAAATACAATCAATTGTTTTTTCTTTAACTATATACACATAAACTTTGCCATCAACATTAAAATTAATTGTTTCCCCTTTGGTCAAAGGAATGCCTCCTTCAAGAACGCCATCAATTGGACCATTCCCATCCTCAAAAACAATTTTAGTATTCTTCTTAATCACAAAATCAACCCTTAAATAAACTAAAACCTTACAAAACAAAACCAAATACTTACTTAATAAAATCAATAACTTGCTTAACAAAACTACTCAAGAAAGATACGAAGGATTTAAATTGGTTTAACAAAACAAAGTTTAGTAATGACAATATAGATAACAATACAGATAGAATAAACTTGGAATTAAGCAAAGCTTAATGCACTTGACTAAATTAAAATTCAAATTGCTTTCTGGGCTATTGAAAATAGCCCAAATTCGTCATTGCAAGATGCCGAAGCATTTTACGACTAAGCGAAATTATATTTCGCGAAGCCTCGCAAACCCAGGGGTTTGCTTAGTGCCTCGCAAAACATTGTTTTGCAAGGTCGCGAACCTTAGCAAGGTTCTAGGGAATTAGCTTGCAATTCAAATGATCGTTTTCTGGGCTATTGAAAATAGCCCAAATTCGTTCGAGAACCTTAGCAAGGTTCAGGGGCGTTAGTATAGTGGTAGTATCGGCGCTTCGGGGCACCGACCCCGGTGCAACAGGACACTATCTGCGCAGTGTGGCTGCTTGATAGAGTATGCTTTGCATTTGGAAAGGGTGTGAACGAGCGTCAGGCGGGAGTTCAATCCTCCCATGCCCCAATCTGTGTCCATTGCACTACAAAAAATCTGAAAGAACAATTTTGACATGGAAAGATTTTTGAACTATATCAGGCAAGATGTATTAATGATAATTGAACATTATTTTTGCCATGGCTGTGGAAGAGAGCATGAGCGGAGAGTGTATGAAAGTAAAGCCGAAATGGCAACCGTGATTTTTATGAAAGAATTTTTCCCTCAGTTGTGGGAAAAACTCAAGCAAAAAGCCAATGAAGTGCCAGTTGAAGATTTTTGCAAAAAATTGGTTGAAGCGGCATTATACACATATTTAAAGAATAGCCGGCGTATCCGCAAAAGCAAGGATGATATAATAGACGCGGAGTATACTCCGCCTGCTGGGGCTCTAAAAAAAGAGTAGAGGCATTTTATTATAGTTCAAACTTAATCTTTCCAGCACAAACCTTTAAAAATTGTTTTATTAACACACCTAGATAACAATATTGTTATATTGGTGTGTTTATGGCAAAAAAAGAGCTTTCATTGTACGAGATTCGGGATAGGGCTATTGATTCAAGAAGGGCAGTTTTTTCCTCCCAGCAATTGGCAAACTTCATCCAAAAAAGCAAATCCATAGCATCCGTATACCTGAACAGGTTGGCAAAAAAGAAACTGGCAGTACAATTAATCAAAGGAAAAATAAGTTTTGATGATGATGAATTTGTAATAGCCAGCCAGCTGATGGAACCAGCATATATTTCATTTACAACCGCCCTTTATCTGCAAAAAAAAATGCTTCAGGTCCCCGCAGTGATTGAATGCGCAACACCAAAGAGGAGCATTTATTACAAAAAACTGGGCATAATTTACAGGAAAATACCAAAAGAATTGTTTTATGGCTTTAAAAAGGAAAGAAAATCAACGAGCTATATTATGCTGGCAGATGCCGAAAAAGCTTTAATTGACTCGATTATTCTAAATAAAATACCGCAAAGCTTTGTTGATGAATTGCTTCCCGAAATGGACAAAAACAAAATAATTGAATATGCAGACAAATACTCCGGAAGAGGAAAAAGCAAACTAAAAAGGTGGTTGAAATGCTGACAGAAAGTGAAATAAAGAACCTTGCAAAAATCAACGGTTATAAACCGCGCCAGCAAGAAAAACACTACCTCCAGTCAATAAGCTTGTGCGCGCTATCAGAAGAGCCGTTGGTTTTTAAGGGCGGCACATATTTATGGTTCTTTAACGGTCTGCCGCGGTTTTCTGAAGACCTTGATTTTACCGCAAAAGAAAAAATAAATACAAAATTAACAGAAAAAACATCAAACTTCCTTGAACAATACGGAATTGAAAATGAAATCAAAATAGTGAAAGACGAGGATTTGGGATTATCTTTCAGGATAAGTGCAAAAGGACCGCTTCACAAAACAGAAAGGGATCTTTGTTATTTATACATAGAAATAAGCAAAAGGGAAAACGTGATTGAAAAACCGCAAAATTACTTGATAGAAAACAACCTTTACGGGCTACCCACCAGAATCATTTCCGGCATGAATTTAACCGAGGTTGCGGCGGAAAAAGTGCGGGCGATAATGACTAGAAACAAAGCCCGTGATGCGTACGACCTCTGGTTTTTAATAAAAAGAGGGGCTGCTCCAAAAAAAGAGTTAATTATGGAAAAACTTGCATTCTACAAAGAAACTTTCTCAAAAAAGGCATTTTACGAGAAACTCTCCGAAAAGGAAAAAATATTTATGGCTGAATTAAAACAACTCGTATTCAACGAATTGCCAAAATTTGAAGAGCTTAAAAAAGAAATAAAGAAATTCGTCTGAATAGGCTTTGGCAGAAGTGTCGTAGTCAATAAGGATGTGCAATTTTTGCTAGGCGGTTATTATGGGGTTTCCAGCCCTAATAAAAATTTAAAGCAATGCTCGCAATTCAATTTGTAAGTGAAATATTTGAAAAAAACAGTGCGAGGCAGAGAACTGAACCAAATGGGCAAACGTTCCATGCCCCACTATATTAAAAAATAAGAACAAGATGAATAGTAATATATTAGGGGCTTTTAGTCTAGCAGCTAGGACGCGTCGTTCGCAACGACGAAATCGGGGGTGCGAATCCCCCAAAGTCCATATAAAGAACTAAAATTTAAGTACAAAAAAAATTCCAAATACTTACTATTATTTCTTGAAAAAAAAATCGTAAAAAAAACTCTTTGACACCTAATTTCCCCTGAAAATGTTTTAAACTAGGTTATTAAGTCTTTCGGTTCAACTATTTAGAGCAGATTTAGTTGCGGGGGTTTGTTTATGGATGTGAATAATAAGGGTAAAATAATTAAAGGAGGCAGAGCAATTTCTATTTTTTTAGTTTTATTATTTATGATTGTCGCGCTTGGCGGAGCCATCGCCAGTGCGCCAGCAATTACTAATATTACTTCCAGCACGGCAGATGGAGTATATGGTGTTGGAGCAATTATTGATGTTAACATAACATTTGACCAGAATGTGAATTTAATTGGACCTGGTTTGCCTGTACTAAAATTAAGTTCAGGAGCGGATGCAAACGGAATATATTTTGATGGAAATGCACGCGACAATAATCAGCTTTGTTTCAAATATACTATTGCAGCAGGCCAGACGAGTTTGGATTTAAATGCTACTTCTATTGATCTCAATGGAGGAGGGATATCAAATACAGCTCATGGTGCAAATTATACCAGCACAACTATTAGCGTGCCAGATGCAAATTCTTTGAAAACTAATAAGAATATTAAGATTGACACAACAGCGCCAACAGTAACTAATGTTACTACTGCAACTGCCAACGGCAGACATTTTGTTGGAGAAGTCATTGATGTAAATGTAACTTTCTCAGAAACGGTCACAGTAACAGGATT
>JAPLVQ010000026.1 GCA_026397035.1 Candidatus Iainarchaeum sp. | reverse complement strand
GCGATTTGATTGGCAAAACTACTAAGAAGTGTGAAACGTGCGGCAAGTGCCCAAAAACGGGGGGTTATTGCAGTTGATGTGGATGGAGTGGTTGCCGACACAGCTTATGAATGCTACATTCAATCAATCAAAACTTGGGTAGAAGTCGGAGGAAAACTAAAACATTCCCCAGAAGTACAAAGGCAATTCTTGGCAGCACGTCCACTGATAACAAAACGTGAACACTTTTTCACAGTGCTAAAAATGATTGAGGAAAATCCAAGAATCAACTTTAATTTTGTAACACAAGAACAAATGAACGCAAGGTTTAAAGCTAATGCAAAAGCGGCAGAACCATTTAGCCAAAAATACTTAATTAATAGGGAAGCAATGATGAAAGCAGATAGACCTGCATGGAGAAAACTAAACCCATCTTTTCCAAAAATTGTGGAATTTATTAACCGCGCAAGGCAGTATGGTGATGTTTATATTGCGACAACAAAAGACCGCGCATCCGTTTTTGAATTATTGAGGCATTATAGAATCAGTCTTACGGGGAATCCAAAAAATCCAATCCCGGAAGACAGAGTGATTGCGGTAGATTTTAGCAAGGATAAAGGTGAGCAGTTAAAAGAAATCGCAAGAAGAAGCGGTAGACCAATAAATAAAGTAATTCTTGTGGATGATGCTATTGAACAAATAAAAAGAGCGCATGAAGTGGGTGCTAAGGGACTCTTATATAGCAGAGGATATTCTACTCTTAGACAAAAGAAAGAAGCAAGAAAAATGGGTGTTTCTGAAATTGATTTTAAAAAGAAATTTGATGCAAGAAGATTGAAAAACTTGATGAGATAAAGAAGGAATTAATTGCTTGCAAGGGATAATGCAAGGATTATAATTGTAAGCTAATAACAATTGAATAACACAAATTAAGCGATTTGAACATAAAGTAAGTGATTTTTATGCAACTAACAAAAGAAGAAAAAGAAATGGCTGCCGGAAAGCACGGTCGTGCGCTAAAGAAGAGTATGGAAATATTAATTGCTCTTGGAGAAATTTACGGCGCGGAAAAACTTGTTGATGTTACCAGCGTACAAATTGCAGGAGTTAGTTATGATAATCTTGGGGACGCAGGATTAGAGTTTTTAGAGGAACTTGCAAAAGACGGAAAAGTGCGCGTACTAACCACACTAAATCCCGCAGGAATGGATTTGGAAAATTATAAAGTTTTAGGAATAAGCGAAGAATTTGCGGTGAAACAAAAACAAGTAATAAGCGCTTTTGCAAAAATGGAAATAATCCCAACCTGTACCTGTACACCTTACTTAATAGGAAATAATCCTCATTTTAAGCAGCACATTGCATGGAGCGAAAGTTCGGCAGTAGCTTATGCTAATTCAGTATTAGGGGCTTATACTAATAGAGAAGGCGGGCCAAGCGCACTTGCTAGTGCCTTAACCGGAAAAACCCCTCTTTATGGAATGCACCTGGAAGAAAATCGTGCAGCGCAAATAAAAGTAAAAGTTAAATGCAAAATTAAAGGAACATGGGAATTTGGAGCACTAGGAAAAGCAATCGGAGAAAAATCAAAAGCAAAACCAACATTAATTTTAGGAATAAAAGAAGCAAGCATTGAGGAACTAAAATCCTTTTCTGCAAGTATTGCAACATACGGCGGAGCGGCAATATTTCACATGAAGGGGATTACCCCAAGCAAAACTTCTTCCCGCAAGGAAGAAATAACAATTACTAAAGAAGATATTGAAAAAGCTAAAAAAGAAATGGATTCTGAATGTGGGGTAGACTTTGTGACAATCGGGTGTCCCCACGCAAGCCTTGCTGAAATCGCAAAAGTCGCTCAACTATTAAAAGGAAAAAAAGTCAAGAAAGAGTTCTGGATAACAACAGCACGGCCGACAAAAAGGATTGCTGATACTACTGGTTACTCAAAAATAATTGAAGATGCAGGGGCAAAATTCGCCGCAGACACGTGTTGTGTTGTAGCGCCGATAAAAAATAGATTCAAATGCATGGCAACAGATTCAGCAAAAGGATGCTACTATGCCGGGGCGAAGAATAATTTCAAAGTAAAGATAATGTCAATAGAAAAATTAGTGGAGGAAGCGTGCAAGTAAGTTTTGAAATGTGCGGTTTGGGATGTGCCCACAGCTTTTGTTGGGCGTATTTTTGGATAAGAGTTTTTGAAGTGATTTTTATGACAGAAATGAAAGGAAGAAAAATTTGCGGTGGGATTGCCGAAGGGGAAGCACTCGTGACAAAACAAGGCATTTCATTTTATGGAGGAGTAGATACACAAACAGGAAAAGTTCAGGAAAAAGGACACGAACTAGAAGGACAAAGCATTAGCGGAAAAATATTAGTTTTCCCGCAAGGAAAAGGTTCCACTGTCGGAAGCTATGCTCTATACAGAATGAAAAAACAAGGAACAACACCGCTCGCGATTGTTAATTCTGAATGCGAAACAATAGTAGCAGTAGGAGCAATAATCTCTGAAATACCCTGCGTAG
>JAPLVQ010000186.1 GCA_026397035.1 Candidatus Iainarchaeum sp. | reverse complement strand
GTAAAAAGCCAGGCAAGACAAGAAAAGAGCAGTATACTATGCCAATGCATACTGCTGCAAAGACAGTAGCTTCAAGATTGAATGAAAAACTTTCAAAAGAATTATTGTGCAGATCAATTCCTGTAAGAAAAGGAGATACAGTAAAAATAGTAAGAGGAGAATTTAGCGGAAAAGAAGCTAAAATAACTTCAGTAAATAGAAAATCAAGAAAAATATTTGTTGAAAAAATAGTAAGAAAGAAAAGCAATGGACAAGAATGGCAGGTACCGATAGATGCGTCAAATGTTATAGTTATTGATATTGATAGAACAGACCGAAAAAGAATTGCGAAGAAAAAGGAGGAGAAAAAATGAGCACTAAAGGGGAAAGCAAGAGAACAAAAACAAGAAGCATGCCAAAGCAAATACATGTAAGCAGAAAAGAAACTTACTGGACAATACGCGGAAAGACTGGACCGCACAGTAAAGATAATTCAATGCCATTAGGGATTATAATTAGAAACTTCACAAAAAATGCTTCAACATTACGAGAAGTAAAAGCAATTCTAAAAAGAGGGGAAGTAAAAGTAAATGGAGTAATAAGAGATGATCATCAGTTTTCTGTAGGATTATTTGATGTTGTAGCAATCGAAAAACAAAAAACAAGCTATAGACTGCTTTTTGATTCAAAAGAAAGATTGGTATTAAAAAAACTTGAAAAAGAAAGTAAAGAAAAAATATGCAAAGTTGCGTCAAAAATAATGACAAAAAAAGGAATACAAATTACTACAAATGATGGAAGAGTTTATTATGGAATTAAAGCAAATGTTGAAGATTCAGTAAAAATTAAACTTCCTGAAGGAAAAGTTGAAGAAGTAATTGAATTTAAGGAAGGGGCGATGGCTTATATTACAAAAGGAGCTCACTGCGCAGAAACAGCGATAGTTAAAGGAATTGTTAAAGGAACTGCAAGAAGAGCAAAGCTTGTAAACTTGGCAAATGTGAAAGAAGAATTTGAAACTGTTGCAAAAAACGTTTTCATAATAGGAAAAGGGAAATCAGCAGTAGTGGAGCTAGTGTAAATAATTAAGGAGTAATAAATTTTGATTTAATGAAAGGTTGTGTTTTGAAGTAAAGTAGTTGTTGATTGAAAGAATGAATTATAAAAATGAATTATGAATTTTGAGAAAATTGGAATTAATGAATTATGGTTGATATTATGCAGAAAGTACTAATGAATAAAGTTGTAGTCAACATGGGTGTTGGTTCGGAACCTGAAGAAATGAAGAAAGCTACGCAAATAATGCAACTGGTTACTGGAATGAAGCCAGCACAAACAATTTGTACTGCAAGAATCCCTGATTGGGGACTAAGACCAGGTATAGCAATTGGATTAAAAGTAACTCTAAGGGGAGAAAAAGCAGTTGAATTTATTAAAAAAGCTCTTGAAGCAAAAAACAGCAGGCTGCCGGAAAGAAGTTTTGACAAAAGCGGAAATTTTGGGTTTGGAGTACATGAATATATTGATTTGCCTGGCGCAAAATATGACCCAAAACTTGGAATCAAAGGATTTGATGTTTTGGTATCATTAAAGAAAAAAGGGTACAGAGTAAAGCTAAGAGCGTTAAAACAAACAAAAGTTGGAAAGAAGCAGAGAGTGTCAAAAGAAGAAGCAGTAGAATATGTTAAAGCAATGGGAATAGAAGTTGAATAAATGTTTTTTAAAAAAATGTAGAATGTTAAATAAGGGGGGATATTTATGGATGATTTGGAATCAAGAACAATTGTTATAAAAAAGAAACAAAAATCCAAGAATGAGAAAATGAAGAAAAGAACCCCTGGCGTGAGAGAATGCAGAATATGCGGGACAAGAAAAGGAATGATGAGAAAATATAAAATGGGTATTTGTAGAAGGTGCTTTAAAGATAGGGCGCAAGATTTAGGCTGGGAGAAATACTGAGGTGGAAAAATGCAACAAGATCCAATAGTTGACGCATTGACAAAAATAAAGAATGCAGAACAAGCATCAAAGATAGACGTACGGATATGCCCGGCTTCAAACTTCTTGGGAGAAATACTCAAGATAGCAAAAGAAAATAGTTATATTGAAGAGTACAAGAAACATGATGAGAAAGGAATACTAAGTTACACTGTGAAATTATGCGGAAAGATGAATGAATGTAAAGCAATAAAACCAAGATATGCTGTGAAGAAAACGGAATTTGAGAAATATGAAAAAAGATACTTGCCGGCAAGAGATGTTGGATTGATTGTTGTATCTACATCTGACGGATTAATGACTCACACTGAAGCAAAAGCAAAAAAACTTGGGGGAAGACTAGTAGCGTTCATGTACTAATAGTTAGTAATTGGACAAAATAGGATGCGGGCAAGTTTAATATCACAAAAGATAATGAGTTAAATTTGGTTTATAAAAAAAGGAAAGCGAAATGGGATTATTATGATTGGAAAAATAGTTAAAAAATTGAGATTGCCAAGTGAAGCAGTTGCAGTACTTGATGGAGCAGTTCTTACATTAAAGGGTCCAAAAGGGCAGTTAAAGAGAGAATTCAAATCATACAGGATAAAATTGCAGTCACAAGAAGGGGTAATCACAGTTGAAGGAAGTCCGAAAAATAAGCAGACCCTGGTTTTACTTGAGACAATATGTGCGCACATAAGAAATATGACTGAAGGAGTAGTTTATGGTTATAAAACACAGATGAAAGTAGTTTATTCACATTTTCCAATGTCACTTACTATAGAAAAAGGATTTGTCAGCGTGAAAAACTTTTTAGGAGAAAAATTTCCAAGAAAAACAGCAATAATTGGGGATACTAAAGTTGAAGTAAAAGGACAAGATGTTATAATAAGCGGAATTGACAAGGAAGCCGTAGGACAGACAGCAACAAATCTTGAAAAGAAAACTAAAGTAAAAGACAAAGACATAAGAAGGTTCCAGGATGGAATATATATTGTTGAGGTAGGGAATATTATTGAAAGAAAAGTACCTGTACTTGAAGAAGTGAGGGAAAAGGAAAAAGCATAATGAAAGTGAGGAAAAAGTTATAATAAAAAAGAATGAAAATAAATTGATGATGATTTAAAGAGAATTGCGAAATGGTGAAAGTTATGTCTGAGAAAAAAATTGAACAAAAAGCTTGGGAGAAATCTGGCAAGATTACAGTAACAAAGGTTGCTAATGCAAGTACAGGTGTAAAGACAGAAAGCACAGCGAGTACGTCAAAAGCAGCTGAAAAAGCAACTGCAAAACCAATTTCGCAGGTTGAAAATAAGAGAATTGAAATAAATACTGATGATAAAAAAATTGGGACAAAAATTGATGATAAGAAAACTGGGGCAGGAACCGAGAATAAGAAAACGGAGACAAAGACTGAAATGAAAAAAGCAGATACAAAAACTGATGTTAAAAAGACGGATTCAAAAACTGAGGTAAAAGTCGAGAAAAAAAGAAAATTTATTCCTTATATTAAAAAAGAAAATAAAACAAAAAGCAAAGAAGCAAGAGAAAATCAAAAAAAACTTGGTGCTAAAAGAAATATCCCTACATTTAGGGGAAGATTTGGAAAGAAAAATATAAGGAGAAAATCAATAGCAAAATGGGATAAATGGAGAAAACCGCATGGAATAGATCTTGATAAGGGACTCCAGCACGGTTTTAGACCAAAAATAGGGTATGGAAACGAAAAGGAAATAAGATTCATACACCCTTCAGGGTATCGCGAAGTATTAGTATGTAATATGAATGATATTGTAAAATTAAATCCAAAAACAGAAGCAGCAAGATTTTCTGCAACGCTTGGAAAAAGAAAAAGAAATGAAATAATGAAAAAAGCGAATGAAAAAGGAATATGGGTGCTTAATTAGAAGTAAAAATTGGTGAATTTATGGAAGCAAAAAAAGCAAAGGAACTTGCAGCAAGAATACTAAAAGTTGGTGTTGGGAGAATACACTTAAACCCTGATGCTATTGCAAAAATAGCCGAGGCAATGACTAAAGATGATATACGCGGATTAATCGCTGAAAGAATAATTAAGAAAAAGCCTTCAGCTGAACAAAGCAGGGGAAGAGCAAGAGAATTACAAACAGCACGAGCAAAAGGAAGGCATAGGGGAAAAGGAAAAAGAAGTGCTACAAGAAAAAGAAGGTCGGAACAAAAAAGCAGATGGATGTGGAAAGTTCGATCGTTACGCCGAACACTTAGAGAAATAAAAAAAGAAAATCCTGATGCAGTAAAAGCGGTGAATTATTCTGCGGTTTATAGCAGGATAAACGGTAATTATTTCAGGGGAAAAAGACATTTAACAGAATACGTTGAGGGGGCGAAAAAGTAATGGCTCATAAATCCACTTTTGAAGTAAAATTTAGAAGAAGAAGAGAAGAAAAAACTGATTACAAGAAAAGGTTAGCCCTTGTAAGATCAAAAAAATTAAGAATAGTTGTGAGAAAAACAAATAAACGCATAATAGCGCAATTAGTGAAATTTGATAAAAAAGGAGATATTACAATAACAACTGCTGATTCAGGCGAATTGAAAAAATACGGTTGGTACGGGACAAATAACACTCCTTCAGCATACTTAACAGGATTTTTACTTGGGAAAAAAGCAGGCAAAGAACAATGCGTTCTTGATATTGGAAGAAAACATCCAAGTCACGGAAGCGGGGTATTTGCAACATTAAAAGGAGCAAGTGATGCAGGATTACAAGCTCCATTTAATCCGGAAGCGTTGCCAAGTGAAGAAAGAATAAATGGAAAAACACTTGATGCTTACACAGTAAAACTTGGAGAAAAAGCAAAAATAATATTTGCTAATTATATCAAAGAAGGAATGACTTTAGGTAGTTTTAACAAAGCATTTGAAAAAGCAAAAGCCGAGATAGCGAAGGTGAAAGCATGAATAGGAGAAACGAAGAAAAAGGAACTAAGCCAAAGCGGCGCTGGCAAAGAGAAGAAGAAACTGAAATTGAAAAGATAGAAAGAGAGCTTGTTGAGAGACAGAATGCGTTGGCTAATTGGGTGGCTAAAACTGAGCTTGGAAGAGCAGTTAAGGCAGGGAAAATTAATTCAATAGATGAAATTTATGACAGAGGACAAAAAATACTTGAACCGGAAATAGTTGATTCATTATTGAAGCTTGATGAACACTTAATACAAATTGCAAGAACCACAAGAGTAACAAGAGCTGGAAGGAAGTACTCTTACAGGGCGGAAGTAATACTTGGAAACAGAAACGGTTACGTTGGAGTGGGAACCGCAAAAGATGCTGACAGATTCCCTGCGATAAATAAAGCAAAAAGAATAGCAAAATTAAATTTAATCAGAGTATATAGGGGTTCAGGATCCTGGGAAGAGCAGCCTACTGAAGACAAACATTCAATTCCATTTAAGGTTGAGGGAAAATCAGGGAGTGTAAGAGTAGTATTAATGCCCGCACCAAAAGGAACTGGACTGGCTGTAGGAAAAGCGATAAAACCCCTTTTAGAATTAGCAGGGGTTAGAAATGTCTGGGGAAGAACGAAAGGAAGATCAACAATACACTTAAATTTTGTACAAGCGGCAATTGATGCGCTCTCACAAACAGGGAAAATGAAAGCATCAAAAGATATTGAAAGAAAAATATCAAAAGAAGCGAGGAATAATTAGAAAAAGCTGGGAATTAATTAAGAAAGGGTGAGGATTAATTAAAAGGTAAATTGAGCGTGATATTATGTATGCAGTAATAAGAATTAGAGGAACAGTAAATGTTACCCCAAGACTAAAGAAAGCTTTGGAATACATGAACTTGCGAAGAGTAAATAACCTGAGTATTTGGAGCGAAGAACAGCAAGGAAAAGGTACTGTTGTAAAAGTAAAAGATTATACTGCTTACGGAAAAATAAATGATGAAACACTAAAGGAACTAATTGCAAAAAAAGCAAAGCCTGCAGTTATTGGTTCAAAGATTGATGCAAAAAAAGTTTTTGAAGAAATAAAGAAGGGAAAAACTCCAAGACAGGCAGGAATAAAAAATTTATTCAGACTAAGCCCTCCAAGAGGCGGATTTGAAAGAGAAGGAGTCAAAGCGTCATACAAAGTAGGTGGAGCACTTGGAGACAGAGGGGAAAAAATAAATGAATTAATATTGAGAATGATTTAATTTTTGAAGAGCGAGAATTTAAGTTTTAGGGAATTATTTTAGTGAATTTTGGATTGAATGATATTAATTAGCCTGAAGGTGAAATAATGAGTGATCGAAAAAGACGAAAGAAAAATAAACTTCGCGGACAAAGAACAATGGGCGCAGGAAACACCAAAAACAGGCGAGGAGCTGGATCTAGAGGTGGAAGAGGAAAAGCTGGATCAAACAAACACAAGTTCCATTCAATAGGAAGATTAAAACCGGTAAAATACAGATTAAAATCGCAGAGAAAAGGAAAAGCAATACAATTAGGCGTGCTTAATCAGATGCTTGAGATACTTGTTTTGAAAGGAAAAGCGAAAAAAGAAGGCGAAAAATATATTGTTGATAAAAAGTCAGGCTTTGAAAAAGTATTAAGCCAAGGCGAAGCAACACACAAAATAATACTCAAAATAAATGCGTCCAAAGGAGCAATATCAAAAATAATAAAAGCCGGCGGAAAATTTGAGTATGTGAAAAAAGATTTTAAGCAGGAAGAAACAATCTTTAGCGGGGATGCTGAAGAAGAAGACCTTGAATTTGAAGAAGTTGAAGGAGAGACTGAGGAAAAAAACAATTATAAAAAGATTATGAAAAGCGGTTTTTGAAATAAAAACTGCTTTTTGTTATTTTTAATTACCAAAGCCTTTGAGGGGGGCTTGAGCTTAACCGCAAATACTAAAAATAAGATTAAAAATCATGAGCGAAGTAATAAAAACCCATTTTTCATTACTTAGATAAAAAATAATAATCTTGGTGGCAAGATTGTAAAAAGTTTTGTGATTT
>JAPLVQ010000137.1 GCA_026397035.1 Candidatus Iainarchaeum sp. | reverse complement strand
GCGTGGGTCAATTTCTAATGGACGGGCTGCCAGTGGATGAGAAACTTTACGGTTTCAGAACAAGGAAGGTACAATTCGACAGGGGAAAGTTTTTAGGAGTAAAAGAAAATGAGAATTCTCTACCAACTCAGTTATATATTTCAATGGTTGGAGCTAATGAAGCGCTTTGGAAAAGAATTACCTCTAATAGAGAAAAAAATGGATGGAAGAATTATCTCAAATCTCTTGCACTTCTTGCGCTTCTTCCATGCCGAACAGCGATTCGCTTAACAGTAATTAAAGAATTAAATGATTCCAAGGAAAACATAAATGAATTTGCCGAGCTCTTAAGCGCAGTAAAGCCGGATTTTGTTGAAGTAAAATCCTACATGTGGCTTGGTTATTCCAGAATGCGGCTAAAAGAAGAGAACACTCCGGACCACAAGTACACTAAAACCTTCGCGCACTCCCTGCTTGAAAAGATGCCTTTATACAAATTTGAATCAGAGAAAGAGAATTCAAGAATTGTGCTATTAAAAAGAAAAGACTCAAAATTTGAGACTAAGATAATTGACAGAAATTAAAACAAGTTAGAAAAAATGTAATTAATTCAAATTTGTAAGAATAACTAATCGCACCCGCACACATTACTTTTGTGAATTGCAAAAGCACATTCCACAGTTATAAATTTTTTCAGCAGAGTTAAAATCTACCAACTCCCAATTTTTAATTGTTGGCAAATACACACGAACAGGAACTGTTTTTGACCCGCCAAGATAAAGATATTCAAGATCGTTTTTTAACTCAGACTGTTCTAATTTGTACACATTTTCCCTACTAAGGAGATTGAAAAAGTTTCCGTCGCATGAAGTATAAATAACTCTAAACTCCCGCCCAGTAGGTATTGTAGTGTCTGCCCCGCCTAAACTCCCACAAATACAATTATCTCTTTGCTCAAATACTCAAAAAATACTCACTGCAACAACCACTACTATTAGCATCACTAAAATGAATATTCCAAAAATAATTTTTTTCTTCAAGTATCATTCCTCCTAAATTATTACAACCGCCACACTTAACAGCCAAACTAAACCGCTAAGTGCTAAAAAGAAAAATGCATAAATTCTTGCAAACTTAAATGCTGTCGGGTCTTCTTTCTTATCTTGCTGCATTATTGAGTGAAACTTTCCCACCTTGTCAACTCCCCACAATGGTTTTCTTCCAAAGTCATAAATCTTACCAACCTGAAATGAGCGTACAATGTTCCAAATTTGCGCAACAACAAAACCAGTTATAATTATCAGCCATAAAATATAAATCGGATTAAACAAAGTATCAAAATTCATAAATCAACCACCAACCTTACAAAATTACAATTACTCAGGAACTATCCCTTCATTATAATTGTCACTATCTTGTTACTAATATCATTTACTCAAGCAAACATACCAACAGTCTCTCTCATACCCGCAATTTTCTCCAGTGCACGGTGTGTAGCAGCCCATTCCGTCAGAAGTTACTTCTTGTCCGTTCTGCTGACAAACTGCTTGCATTGCATCACATTGTCTTGTACATGCACTTGGTGAACTATCTGTGCCCCCACCGGATGAATTTGGAGGATTTCCCGAACCAACATCTCCTGAGCTTCCATATGGATAATTCGGATTTGAACCATCAGAACTTGAAGGATTGTCATTGTTTGGATAAGATGGAGTATTTTGGTCGACATAATCAGTTGGTGGTGTTAGTAGATTTTCAGGAACAATTCTATCAATTGGCTTTACTTGAGTTTCACTTACTAAACATCCTTTATAATAATATTTTTCAGACAGCGCTTCACAATAGTTTAGATTTATACAATCACTAATACTAGTTGTGGGTTCTCCAGTCTGATTGTCCATCACCACAGTTATTGGTCTTTTCAAATAGTAACACTCAAGACCATTAATTATTCCTTTTTCGCCTGTGTATAATGAATCACTAAATTTACAGGAACAATCTGAACCTCTTATCAAATTAAATGCAGTGTCAAACTCATTCAAATAATTTAATTCTTCAGCCCCAATAGAAAAAGTTTGTTTAGTAAATTGCGTACTACCTGCTATTTTTGAATACATTGTTTGCGTTTTAGCAACCCTATCAGTTAATTGAATAGCAGTCATGTTTTCACTTTGGGACCTAAACCAAGTTTTACCACCAATCTGTTTTATCCAAGTCTCTTGTGAAAATACATTACTCTGCAACCCGCAAGTGTTTGTTTCAAAATTATAATCATGCGTAGTTGTAGTTAATTGTTCATGAATTATTGTATTGCAACTACTTATAGGGCTCTCAATTCCTCCAGCGGAACCACTTCCATTCCCTGTTCCAGAACCGGAAAGAATCCCAGTATTTTGATCCCCGCTAACTAGTCCTCCAGCATCCCCAGTGTTTGGAGTTATTGGCAAATTATTATCCTTTCCGCCCGACTGTGTACAACCAAAAAGCAAAAATCCAATAATTAGAACAAGAATAACAATAGCCAATTTATTCAATCAAACCACTACAAAATAGTATGTAATTGAAGTATAAAAACCCCAATCAATACTTTTTTTGGCTTAAATTTATTCCAAAAAATAAGCTACTTACTTCCATTCATTCGTGCAGTAAAGCCAAATGCTGTCAAAAGTATTCTCAGCTGATAAGTCAACATTAAAATTGTTCTCATTGCTGTATTGTGTACCAAGAATTGTTTTTGGAGTCATTTCAGGCCAGACATAAACATTTTTGATAATATCTTTATTACTTCCCCCAGTATTTCCAAATCCTATGCTCGTTCCATCAATAAAGAATTCTTGGTTGTATGGCTTTTCAATTGTTTTGGAATACAAAATGTGATCGCCAAAAATTGAATATTCCCTGATAGCATAATAATCTTTATCCATTAGTTTTCCACCATAAACTAATTGTCCATAAAAGTCTTTTGTTGAAGTACTTGAATCAACGTAAGCAACTTTGCCACTAAATAAAGTCGCACTGTCAAATACTATTGGGGCCACTTTTTTTCCATTGAGGAATAAATTATATTCATTAATTCCGCCTTCAGAGTCAGTAACAATCCAATAATTTTCAAACAATTGCAGTTTTCCCTCGTGTAAAGAAGTCATTGGGAATGATGTTCCGTTATAATTTACTTTTTGGTTTCCCGCAAAGAAACCATAATTTCCGCTTACAAGGTTTATGTTGTTTAGAATACCATAATCATTTTCGCGTGTTCCAACTTTTTGCCCGTTAAAGTATAGTTCATCAAAGTTTCCATAAAGAGTATCGTTACCAAATATTGTTATTTGAGGATAGTTTCCTGAATACAATTGTTTTCCATTGTAAGATATTTTTCCACCATTTTCTGTCCCATCGCCTTCAATAACCCACCAATTGTCTCCAAACGCACCTGCTTTTATTGAGTCATCATACTTAAATGGTCCGCCACACTTGTAAGCATCATCAGCCATGTCAAAATCAAATACTTTTACCCCTTTGTCATAAATTGAGTAACAGTAATTTTTTGATTCATTTAAAATATCCCCATTATAAATAAGCGCAAGATTTTTATGAACTCCAGCTATGCGCCCTTTTGTCATTAAGTTATTGTTCCAGTAAATGTCCTTTGCATTTGTACTTGAAACTGAGTTGCAAGTATAAACAAAATTATCCCCCCACAAATAATAATCTGTACCAGAACTGCAATTAACCCCGTAAGAATTTCCATCATAAACTATTCCTTTCCCAGGATACGCTTTTTTGTATGCTATGTGATTTGCCCACAGGATTGGAGATTCTCCTTCCCCAATATCATTGCCATCATAAATTATGTGCATTTTTCTGTTTGTGCAATTAGCTACTCCGCTTTTGTAAAAATAATAATCGCCGCAATAATTGCCATCATTAGAAAATTTTTCTTTTTCATAAGCAATATGGTCGCCAAATAACTGGATATTTGATATTCTATCAGATGAATCAATTAGTCTTCCGTCATAATATAATTCCTTATAAGTGCTTGATGAAGTAAAATTATTGTCCTTTAAAGGAGTTATTTCTTTTATGTACGCGTAGTGCGCTAGACAATTAAAGTTTGAAGTAGTGGTTACTTCTCTTTGCTGGGGTTTTGCTGCAGAAACTAATAATGAATCAAGCAGGATTATTTCCCCCTTTTTTATTTCGCTGACAGGGATTTCTTTGTGGAAATCATTAGTGAAAATAGTGTCAACAATTATTTTCGCTGAAGCCCTTGGTCGGACAAGCAAGATTAGGTTTGTCGAAGAGCTTTCCTTTGACAAATATTTGTTGAATTCAAATACTTTATTATCCCCGTCCATTACTTTAATACTCAACCCAGCATAACCGTTTGTGTCTTCAAGTTTTATTGGAAGCACCACTGCCCCATAATCCACATTGAGTTTTAGCAACTGCCCCGCAGGCGGAAGAGTTACAGGTATTCCTTCTGATTCAACGTTTGGCATCTTTATTTTTAGCTCCGCTTTCCCATTAGGTTTTCCATAAACTTTTGAACCAAGCCAAGTAACTGACGCATCAGGGTTTAGTAGAATATCACTTGACATCTGCGAAGTATAATCAATTCCTTTTAGAACAACTGTTGCTAAAATTCCTGCACTTCTGTTTTGAGGGGTTGTGTTCCCAATGGTCTGCCCAATCTTTGACAAATCATCCGTTTGCGGGTGATACACTTTCCCGTCACTGCTTTTTGCTTCTATAAGGGCCCCATTTGGAGAATATTTGTAATCAATAATAATTCCGTCCGAGCGGGTTTCTTTTGATACTCTTCCCAAACCATCATATTCAAATTTAGTTGAATCAACTAGTGCAAATCCTTGCGCCAGCGCACTAAATAGGTCTTTGTCTTTCTTTTTAGAAATCTCGGTAATAAGCCCGTTTTCATTTGTCTTAATGTCATAGTATTGATTCAAAGGATTACCATCATATGCAGTAGCTTCATTTGTAACACTCCCGTTTGAATCTGTTTTTGTTGTCTGTGCTCCGATAAGTTTTTTTGCAGGAAGCATTTTCCCGTTTATTGGACTAGCTGTCTCTACATTTGAATAATTATACACTGTATTTTCCTCAGTTTTTAAAACAAAATCGCTCCCGCTGAAAACAAAGTATTTTGCATTCCTAGAAAGCAAAGTCCCTCTTGAGTCAGAAAATTCAGCAATGATTATTTTTACTTTCTGCCCATTTACATCAGATATTGATTCATTAACTGAAGTATTGTTCGTTTTATCAAAAGTTGTGGCACTGCTAGTTATCTCGTTTCCCAAAGAATCCATTTGTTTAACAGTAAATTTGCTTTGATTAGCACCGTATTCGTAAGTTTTCACTGTACTGCTTGTGGTTTCCTGTGAATAAATCAGATTTTGGTTGCTGTCATAGCGTGTAACTACTTTGTTTCCATTAGAAGGAACAAGTTCAGTAAATGTATTTGTGTCTTTATCAAAAGAATAAATTATACTATAAGAATAACCTGAACTCAAAACTTTTGTTGTCTTAGTAATTCCCGAACTATTAGAATCATACAAATATTCAGTCTCAACATCTTTAGCAATTAGTTTTGACAAGTTCCCAAGAGCATCATAAATATAATATTTATTCAAGGAAGGATCTGAAGTATATTCTTCTGCCACTAAATTTCCTTGATTGTAAGTTTTTGAAACAGCTCTATAATTAACTTTCACTAACTGGATTGAACCAGAATTAATTAAGTATTGTTTTCCATTATTAAAATCCAGCGCCATCGTCCCTTCAACTATTGATGCTGCTTTGTCTTCTGCATTATTAAAAGAAGTTGCTGCACGTAGTACTACCCAGTCCTTTGCAGAATTGGGATCTTTTAGCACCATTGCACTTCCCAAAAAATATTCCTCGCTAATTAACCCTGTCTGATTATCAGCAGGTTGCGCTCCATTTGAACCAAAAGGATTTTGAGTGTAAACTGGAGTTAAGAGCATTATATTTTCAGTGTCAGAGATATTTTCAGCAGTAGTTGCGTCAATAAAAATCAGGCTGTCTCCCAGACTTTGATCAATATATCCTTTTGCCGAAATGGCTTCATTATACCCTGCAGAGCTAAGCGGGATTACATTAAACCCGTTCAAAGGAACTGACTCCCCGCCTAAATTAAATAAGGAATCATTTTTTTGATAACCCTCTTCTCCCACAGCATTCAGTGGATTATTGACAAATCCATCAACAAGGTATGAATTTTGCATTGCATTTTTTACATCTTGGTCGCTTGAATCTTCAAGAAGTGCATATAGAAGGTCTGCATATTCCCTAGTCGAATGCGACTTGCGTGAAATCCATAAACTTTGAGTTTCACTAACAGAAGGAGCCACCAAACGAGGCACTTCAACAGCAGCCTGTGCTGGTTTAACCGCAGAAGCTAACTCATCAGCAACTTGTTTAATATTAGCAGGAGCTTCATCAAAAGCACCCCTAAGGAAACTACCGCGTCTATAAAAACCATCAGAATCAGTAGCCCATCTTCCATAAACTCCATTATTCCCGAGCTGAAGGTCCCCTGGAATTATTCCTGCAGTTCTTGCTCCCGAATACCCTTCCAAAGCAGCATCCAAAGAAGTTGCTACATTTTTGAATTCCTGCGCAGTAGCTCCATGTTCAAAATAAATTGTGATTCCTTTGTACGGATTTGAAGTTGTCGCTGGATTAATTCCCCTGTCAAGCCCAATTTTGTAATGCATATTCCCAATTATGTCCTGCACTTTTGGATTAGAATATGCTTCCATAACTTGATCAAAAGTTTCTGCACGGATAGCGAGCTTTAAAGGAGGCTCACCCAACCTTAAACCATCCTCATCATATTTAACTTCAAGACTAGTTCCTCCAGCTTCGCTGTGCTTCAAATACTTTCTGGCCTTAGCCCCTTCTGAAAGCGCATTATTGGCTTCATTAAGTTCTTTTAATGCAGCAACTCGCTCACTAGCAGGCACGTTGTTAATCATATTATCCATTACTTTGCTATATGCATTATCCGCGTTTGCACTCAAACGCGCTGCTTCTTCAGCGGTAACTGAAACTTCTTTTCCCGCCGCCCTCTCTGCAGCACCTGTCAGTCGGAGTTCTTCAGAAACCCCTGCCCTTTCCAAACCAATCATACCGTCAGCCATAGCAGCGAAATGACTTATTCCCCTCATCTCCATACTAGAATAAACTAAAAGCCCTTTTTCTGCCCCTAGTCCTGCAACTCCTAAAATATGTGCCCCAATATTTGCATTCAAAAAAGGCAAACATCCTATAATTGCCCCAATTTTTTCAAATCCGGTGGTGTTTGGATTTAGAACTATCCATGCGCTGTACGCCCAATTAACAGGCGGAAAGAACATTGAAGCAGCATCAAGCAATAATCTCCACTTTGAATTAGTAAAACTTTCGCTAAAAATTGTCCAATTTTTTGCATCATCAAGCCAGTCTCCCAGCTTCATGAATAATTTGTAAAGTAAACTATCAAAAATATCTATTGCTCCCGAGTTTTGCAGTGTTGCATCGCAGTTCCACCATGAAGCGATTGTGTCTATGGAGCCTTCATAGTAGCATGCGCTTGTGTCGCAGTGTTTTTGGGCTTTTGTTTTTTCTATCCATGTTCCTCTGTTTTCATCAAAGTACCACAAAGGAATTTCTTGCGGGGAAGAGTCTCTAAGATTAGTGCTTATTGGTAAACGCACTGTTGCAGTTTTTCCTTTTGCTAGATCAAGCGAATTCCCAGAATCATCTTTTACCTGTACTTTCATGAAGCCGAAGGTTTCAATTGCTGTGGTTGTTCCGTCTTTTTGCACTCCGCTAAAAGTTCCTGGGAACGCTTCTAACTCTTTTTCATTTGTGGGATCAAATGGAGTAAGAGAAACATTTGCGCTTGCAGCATTTTGATTAGTGCCTTTAACAACAAAGCTTCCGGCGTCAGAATTCAGTTCGGCTCCGTTCATTTTTGCGTTTATTGGTTTTGTCAAATCAATTTTTTCAAACCCTGTTGAGGGAAACATTGTCACATCAAGAATTATTTTTTCTTGAGCAAGTGAAATTGGTTTGTGTATTGGAACAAATCCTTCTTTAGTAAAAGTTACAATTAAATCCAAAACTCCTTCACGCACACTATTTGAAGAAATTGAATAGTATCCAAAATCATTAGAATATATTCCAGGAATGTCAAAAAAGTTTGTAGTTATTTTTACTCCTTTTAGCAGCATCCCTGATTCATCCACAACTGTTCCCAAAATAAGTTTTTGCTGTGAAATAGACCCAATTGGGGGAATGACTGGCGGATTAACTGGAGGAACTGAAGGATTATTTGCATAATTGATTAAAATAAATCCAATAATTAAAATTATTAGAACTGCCGCTACAGCCCCTAATATTAAAAATTTATTATTTAATTTTTTTGAGGGCATAGATCTTGTACTTGCCGAAGAAGCTGGTGCTATAGCATCCCCAATTTTTTCATTAAGTTTTTCAGGGATAATTGAATCAGAAGGGTCCATTCCAACAGCACCAAGAACAACAATAAGTTTCTCTACAACATCAGTAGAAATGAATAAAGTCACTTATATACTTTTTGGTGAATGGCAAACAGTCAAGTCTAATTACGAGCATCCTGTCGCAGCGTCATTTATTTTTTGTTGTAATGTATGTCCATTTTCCCCATTTGCGTTATAAAGTTGCTGTTCCGGCCACCAATATGTTTCGCTTACTCCGCTTCTTGATACACATACTTCCCCTTTTCTCACTGCGTCAAATAATGACTGGATGGAATTAATTGTTGTCCCTATGCTAGTATCATTATATTCCATTCCATTTACTCCGTTTAACCAGACGGTTTTGCTTTCAGTAAATAAAGTATTTGGAGAATAAATCTTTCCGCCCGCCCCTTGTTCGATTCCATAAATGTCTTCTGCGGGCGCATACGCTATTGTTTTGAGATATGTTTTTCCGCTTGCTTTTGCTTTGTCAAAGATTACCCCAAATTTTGTTCCGATTTGCAAGTCTGGTGTTTGGTTCATATATTTGTTTAGTTTGTTTCCTGCCAAGTCTGTACAGTTTCCTACAGAAGATAATAAAAACAGGCTCGGGCTTTTTGGAACGTATCCAATATTGTCTCTTGAAAGTGAATAAAGATAATTAGTATTTGCGCCTGTAAAACCGTTTAATTCAAATAGTAGTGGTGTTGCGGTTGTTGGGGAATAATTAAAGTAAGTTCCGTATCCTCGAGGGTATGCTGAATTGCTAAAAAATCCAAGTTCAAGTAGTTTTGAGCGGATGGACGGAGAATAATTTAACAAAACTGGGTTAGTTATCTTTAGTGCGTCAAGTTTTACAAGAGCATCTTTTTGAGTTGGGGTAATATATGCTCCTTCTTGTTTTACAACATTTATCAAACCGCTTACTCCTGATAATGTTGTTCCATAGCTTCTCCTGTTGTTGTTCGCATTTAGTCCTGTTGGTCCGTCAAATGGAACATAATACATCGGGCCATAATTTGAATTAATTGGTTCAACTAAGTAAAGGTCGTTGATTATTTTTGCCGAAGGTATTGTTGATTGAAATAATAAGGGATTATCCAAAAAATCAATTATCATTCTTATTCTGTATTTTCCCGCGTCAGGCAGTGCCCAGCGTAATATTGGTTCACGCCAATTTGCTAGTGAACTAAAATATAATCTGTCTTTGTCTTCAAAATATCTTTTTATTCCAGTACTTGCGTTCATAAATGAAGGGGACGCAGCAAATAGTTTTGTCCCATAGCTCCCAGCAAAATCATATTGCATATCTAGCCCATACCCGTCAAGTATTAAATTAGCATTGAAATCAATAAGTTCGTTAAATCTTTGGAGTGTTTGCAAATAATCTGAATCATTTGGGCCAGCTAAGTTTTGAGTATTTTCAAAATAATAATATAACGCCGGTTTTCCATCAAATGATCTTGTGGTTAGCGGGAGGTAACAATAAGATTGGGCACTTGTTCCACCAAAGATTGGCAGTTGTGAATCCGTAGTATCAATTTCCGGTTTTACTCTTAGAAGTACTTCTTTTGCAGGGTTCACTGGGCAGGAAAGATTATTTGCACTAAGAATGTTTTCTAGCGAAGCCATTTTTTTGCTTAAAAGAATTGACAATTGGGTTGCGTCAATAAATGGTTCATTTTCTCCTCCTTTTCCTATTTGAGTATTATAATAATTGTACCCAAGATTCAAATCATTTTGATTTGTTGTACCAACAGGCTGCATTTTTTCAATGAATAAATTACTTGTGCTTGATTCAGTTATGCTGTTCCAGTCCCAGGAGAGTACGGTTCTTGGCAGAGCCGAACTTCCAGTAGCTCCTCTTTTGATTCCGCTTGTGCAAATATTTTTTTCAATAGGATAATAATTTGTTGATGTTCTTGGAGTAGCATTAAACCTAAAATGGTATTTAAATGATACTTCATCTACTTGCGCATCAGGAATATTGAATGGTCCAAAAGTTGTTTTTATTTCGGTTGGTTTTGCGTGGGTGTGTTTTATCGCCGGAAATTCTACTACCCCGTAAGTGTTTTGTTTTAATCCGCTGTTCAAAAATATTGCGCCCACTTCTTGCTGTTCAAATACATCATTTACTTTTGCATCGCTAAAATTCCAAACCGCGCTTACCCCACTGGTTTTTGTAATAATTGGTCTTGAGTCTTGTATTAAATTAATCATATAATCTGGGAAAGTCACTTCCACTGTATTTAAACAATCTTCTTTTATTGTTTCATCGTTTGCTAAATGCACTGCTTGGTTTGAACTTTCATTTGGTTTTCCCCCGGAAATTGTATTCACTACTTCATTCACCCAAGTAGTAATTGTATTTCCAGCGGTATTTGCACTGCTTACTGGCGAAGCACTTTGAGTAAACTGGGTTGGTTTTGTAGTATACACCCCTCCTTCATAAGCTCCGTTAATGAACCCATTGCTTATTGCTTCTCCAATAAGGGCTGTTAAG
>JAPLVQ010000113.1 GCA_026397035.1 Candidatus Iainarchaeum sp. | reverse complement strand
TCAACGCCAAAGTCAGTCATTTCTTCAAAGAATCTTGGAGGAGATGTTTTTCCGATTATTGCTTCGTCTTCTCCCACAAATTGTTCAAGCTGGATTATTCCATCTGCTCCAAGCTTTTTATAATTATCTTCCTCAACAAACCCTACTTTTTCTTCAGTTGGTATCTCAAATTTGTCTCTTTGTCCACCCGGATATCTTTGTTCTATTGTTTCATAATTTCTAAAGTATGATGCCCTTGCGAGTCCTCTGTCTATTGCGCCTTTGTTTAAAATTATTGCATCCATTGTGTTGAATCCATAATAAGGCATTACTGCCATTACAAAGTTCTGGCTTTGCGGTCTTTTGTCTAGTTCAAGTAAATCCATTGTTCTTGTTTTTACAAGATTTTTTTCAGGATAGTAAAGCATGTATCCTTCAGTGTCGTGCCTGATTTTGATATTAATAGCACCTACTCCAATAGCTTGTTTGAACATTTTTGCTCCGTGAAGTGCTTTTCCTGCCATGTTGTGATTTACATAAGGCACAAGACTTGTGATTATACTTAGTGTCGCCGCACCGTCTATTTCCATGTGTGTATGTTCTTTTGTTATTTCTTCTTCATTTTGCGCTGTTAATGCATTCTCTTCTTCTTCAGAATCAAGGTATTCAATTACACCCATGTCAAGTAATTGGTTGAAAGTTATTTTTCCTTCTTTTACTTGTTTTGCTAGTTCTGGAGTGTAAGTGCTTTTTCCATTTCTTATTACTATTACCGGTCGTTGTAGTCTCCCCGAATCAGTGTTCAAGTATATTTCATTAGTATCTTTGTGATACGCTACATTCATTTGTTTTGGGAGTTTATTTGCTCTTCTGGCTTCTATTATTGTTTCTGTTAATTCGCGCGGATCTTCGTAAAATCCGATTAGTCTTCCATTAATGTAAACTTTTGCGATTTTTGATATTTCAGCCACAACTAATTCCCCCAAAAAAAATTTTCCGATTCATTTCCTTTTTGTATTTTATAATTATAATTTCTTCAACTTTACTCTTGCTCACAATTTCTTCAACTTTACTCCTTGTTTGTGCAAGAATTCTTCCACGGGCTCTTCTTTTGCTTCTGTAGTAACTTCAGCCATGAAGCAGAGGTTCTTTACAAGTCCACACTGTGGTCCGTCAGGAGTTTCTATTGGATCAAGTCTTCCCCAGTGTGTTCCGTGAACATCACGTGCTTCATATAATTCTCTTGTTTTGCTTAATTGTGATTTTACTTTCTTTAAATCAGTAAGCGGTGCTAAAAAATTTACTCTGTCCATGAATTTTGCTACACCCGTGCTTCTTCCTATCCAGTTTCCTGTGCTCATCGCGAATTTGATTCTTTCGCTTACTGCACCAGGTCTTACTATGGTTGAAATGTTTAATTTTCTTCTTCTTGTTACTGTTCTGTCTATTTGGAAGCGTAAGTCTTTCACAAAGTATTTGAATGAGTATCTAAATAAGTGTTCCATTAATTTTCCCGAAAGCTCAAGTCTTTTATTCGCATAATGGTCTTTATCATCCTTACCGCCTAAACCGTATGAGCGTTCAATTGCTTTTGTCGCCATCATTGCTAAGTAATATGCTTTTGCTAAGCGTGCGGGATCATCTTGCCCTATGTGGGGAAGTAAAAATCCATCAATTACTTCCCTTGCTCTTCGTAGTCTATAATCAATTACTTGTCCTGGCGCAACGAATTTGCCGATTTTGTCCAGCGCTTCTTCTTCAGTATTTATTTCGCATTCTTCCCAGTTAAGCAGTAAATCATTTTGTACTTCTACTTCTCCGGGAAAAGCGTCAAAAATTTCTTTTTTTGTTTTTAATCCTAATGCTTTAAACAATGAGAATAAAGGAAGTTTTTTTGGACTTGTCGGAAATGATGCGTATAGTAATCCTTCTTTTGTTCTCAACAGGCGCACTCTTCCCTTAAATGCCCCTCTTGTTGAGATTACTTCGGCGACTACTCCTTTTTCGCCTTCAGATATTAATACTCTATCAGAAGCCAGTACTTCTTGAGTCATCAGTGCTTTTTCGCTTCCGTTTACTATAAAGTATCCACCAAAATCCTTAGGGTCTTCGCCCATTTCTACTAGTTCTTCGGGGCTTTTTCCGTTCAACCAGCAGAGATTTGATTTAACCATTATTGGTAAATCACCAATGTATGTTCTTCTTGCGTCTTGTTCTACGTCTCTACGATATAATCGCATTGTCAAATAAATTGGTCCAGCGTAAGTTCTGTTTCTTAGTCTTGATTCCATTGGAGTGAATTCGTCTCTTGGACTACCGTCGGCTTCGATTATTTTTGGTTTGTCAACTTCGATATTAGATAATTCGATTCTTACTTCTTCAATTTTTGGAACAATCAACGCGTTTTCTTTTACAATATCATTAAGTTTCTGGTCAACGAACTGGTTAAAAGAATCTACTTCCATTTGTGCGGTGTTTTTGTTTCTTAAGTATGATTCCATTATTTCCCAAGCCATTTTCAACCCACCCTTTTTGTCAAATCTTCAAAGGAAAACTTTTTCCTTTTGCTTACCACAAACTTTTCCAAATCTTTTTTTAAAAAAGAATTGTTTTGTTTTTCTGTTTTTCTAAAGTAAACTTATTTTGTTTTACAAAATATTGTTTCTAAAAACATTTAATAATCTAAAACTAATTTAAATAAAATTTCCTTAAAAAACATTTAAACTACTCTTCGGTAATATACGCTTTGCCCAGCTGTTATTGAGTCCCTGATTATTTTTACTACATCGCCTTTTTCGGCTTGGAGTTTTTTTGCTTCAGAATCAAGTTTTTCAATTCGTGGTAAGGCGTCTTTTTTTATTCCGAGACTAGCCATTAGCTCCGCCACTTTTTCTTTCTTTATTAAAACGTGTTCTGGAACTAAATAGTGCCTTTTTTCGTCAGTCAACATACCACCAGGCATAATAATTATTCGATACGCTCATCGCCGTAAGAAATTAACCCTTTCCAGCAAAAAACAAGCATCATCAAATAAGCTTGCGACAATTGTCGCATAAGAAAATTCTTCTAAGAAAGCTTTAAAAGGGTTGGGGTGTTACCCTATTTTTTTGGGCAAAGAAGAGAGTGCCATTATATTGGGGCTAATACAAGTTTTCGGCAAACAGGACAAAATAGACTTACTAAAAAAAGCCTATTTTCATTTTATTCTCCCTAATTGTTCAGAGTATCTCTCTTACTTCATTCTTCTTAACTGTTCAAGATATTCTTCTTCGATTTGTTTTATTGGTTTTCTTTTGCTTATTCCTTCTTTTGGATAGTGCCAGTATTTTACATTTTCTTCTATCGGACGCCAGCAGAAGAGAATTTCTTTTCCGCCTTGCCTTGAATAAAAATCTATTTCCATTTTTCCAAGGTCGCGCACTATGCATCCTTGGCGTATCAAAAGCCCGATTAATGAATAAAGTTCAACGTTTTTTTCATGAAAATTTTTGTTCAATTCTACTTCAAGCAAAAAATTTTCAACGTTTTCCTCGTCGAACTCAATTTTTGTGTTATCAAGCATTTGGAGCTGTTCGTTTAACTCGACTAGTCTTTCAACATCGGGTCTTATCTTCCCCAAAAGTTCGTTCGCCTGTTTTAATGAGAAGTAAATTCTAGGCATAATAATTTGTGATTGGTAATGATTTATAAAAGGAATTTTTTGAATGAAAAAGTTAAATTGCATATGTTTTATGACAAGCTCAAACTACCCTAGTTTTACTGCAAATATCCAAAAGCCAAATGCTATCGTCAAGATTATATTTAAAATTATTCAATAAATTACTCTCCTACATTACTAATTAAAACTTACTCCTTAAAGAATCAGTATTATGAAGAAACCTGAACTGCTGGTTGGAGCGGGGGACATGCCCTCTGTTATCGCTGCTGTAAAGAATGGTGCTGACGCAATTTATTTTGGAGTAAAAGGGTTTAACATGCGGGACCTTGGAACTAATTTTGGCGCTAACGAACTTTTTAATCTTATGAATTTTCTTCACGAAAATAAAGTGAAGGGCTATTTAGCATTGAATACTATAATCTTTGATAATGAACTAAAGCCGGTAGAAAAAATTCTTTCTCTCGCAAAAAAAGCGGGTGTTGATGCTGTGATTCTTTCCGACCTGGGAGTACTTAGCCTAGCGAAAAAGCATGACTTGAATTGTTTTTTGAGTACGCAGGCGAGCGTGAGTAATTCTTTGGCGTTTAAGGAATTCGCCGCGCTTGGGATAAAAAGAATTATTCTCGCAAGAGAGCTTTCTCTTGAACAAATCGGTGAGATTAAAAAGAAAGCAAAAAAGCTTGGTGTTGAAATTGAATGCTTTGTTCATGGCGCAATGTGTATTTCAATTTCAGGAAGATGCTTTTTGAGTCATGAGCTTTTTAATAGAAGTGCAAATAGGGGTGAATGTTTGCAACCTTGCAGAAGAGCATTTTTCTTGGATGGTTCTGCACCTGATTTTGAAAAGAAGGAAGTGTATCTTGAAGGAGACACTATTCTTTCTGCGAAGGACATGAAGACAATTAGTTTTCTTGACAAAGTAATTGCAACCGGAGTTGATTCGTTAAAGATTGAGGGGAGGACTAAGCCTGCTGATTATGTTGCCGCGACAACTAAGTGTTATAGGGAAGCGATTGATGCGGTATTTAATAAAACATTTACTGAAAACAAAATCAAGAAATGGGATATTGAGCTTTCAAATGTTTACAATAGAGGTTTCTCTGACGGTTTCTTTTTTAGTACTCCAACAGGAAAAGATCTTGCCAAGGGTCAGGGTTCTGTTCAGAAACAAAAACGTTTCCAGATAGGATTTGTTACAAATTATTATTCAAAAGCGGGTGTTGCTGAAGTTAGAGTTATTGCGAATACTTCAATTGGAGATAAAATTATTTTTGAGGGGGAAACTACGTTTATAGAACAAGTGCTTGATTCCATGGAGGCTCATCACAAAAAGATTTATTCAGCAAAAAAAGGTGATTTGATTGGAATAAAGGTTAGTGAAAGGGTCAGGCCTAATGACAAGGTTTTCGCTTTAAGAATAAAGAAACCTTTAACAAAAAGAACATAGCAGGAACAAATCTAAAATATCTAAAAAGATCATACTAAATCAACAATTCCAAAAATTTATTTTAACCAACTTAAACAAGGGTTTTAGGACGTATTTTTTCTTACACCCAAAATACACGAGTTCTTTTTAAGACTCGAAAAAGAGTTACTTAATGCATCACTTCAATATGCAACTAGGGCAAATGCACCAAATAGTTGGAAATATAGCCGTAAATAAACTTGCGGTTATCTGCTTAGATTCTAACCCGACAACAGCAGTTTGCTAAATTATTGGTCTAGTTGAAGTGAATAGTTTTTTTACTAGTTTTTTAGTAGTCGTGAGGAAATTATTTCTTCAGCTTTTTAACTAATAATCAAGTCCTGATGTCTTTGCGGGTGCTTGTTTTGGCAAAAGATTATCAAATCATCTAGTTAGGGCTCTCTTTATAATGGAGTGGAAAAAATATGAAAGAAAAAATAAAGTAGAAACTAGAATAGAAAGCGAAAAAGAAAATGAAACAAAGAATGAAAAAACCCTTTTTGGAGGTGATAAAAAAAATGGTGTAAGAATAGAAACAGAAAGGCTTTTGCTGCGTGATTTGAGGAAAGGCGATTCTTCAAGTATTGTAGAAAATGCAAATAATCTCAAAATTTCACAGTACATGACTTTGCTTCCCTATCCTTACACAATGGCTGATGCGGAGTGGTTTGTAAATCATTGTCTTGAAAATCAGGATAAGAAAAATAGGGAAAGCTTTGATTTTGGAATTACTCTACAAAAAGTCGATAATGTAATTGGGGTAATTGGTTTAAACAAGATTAATACTCTTGAAGGAACCGCAACAATGGGTTATTGGCTTGGAGAAAAGTATTGGAAGCAAGGAATTATGGGCGAAGCAAGTCGTGCAGTTTTGAAGTTTGGTTTTCAAGAACTGGATTTGAGGAGAATGGATATCTCTGCAGTTATTGAAAATACCGCTTCAAATGCGCTGATTAAAAGTCTGGGTTTTGTTCATGAGGGTGTACAAAGAAGAAAGCACGTTTCAAAATCTACCAAAAATATTCATGATTTGAATATTTATGGTTTATTAGAAGAAGAGTGGTTTTCAAAAGAAAAAAAGCTGTGAAAGAGTTGTTAAAAAAATTGGCAGCCTTTTCTCAGCCAAAATCTTGGCTAGAAGAAGTACTAATATACAAAAAGTATTTCTTCGACCAAGACAGGCAAGTATAATAAAGGCTTTGAAGATGCATTTTATTACTAAATCTATTTTCTTTATTTGAATATGTTGTAGTATATTTTCCATAGTAGTTTTGCTGGGCTGGAGTTTAGTCTTATTACTTTCATTGCGCTGGAATAAGTTATGTCTTTTTCTACTTCCCCTAAACGTTTACCAAGACTTGATTGTTTAGATTGATAAACCCTCGACTCAATCAAACCTTCCTTAAAATACTGCGACTGAGTATTCCTAATCTCCTCAATCAAACGCTTACGCTCATCACTCAACTTAGTAGCACGAGACTTAAGACTAACAATATTCGACAACTCATTCTGCGCACTAATAATATTATCAACAGCCTCACCCAAACGACCCTCATAATGAGCCAAC
>JAPLVQ010000135.1 GCA_026397035.1 Candidatus Iainarchaeum sp. | reverse complement strand
TTGCTGCTTTGATTGCTTTTTCTGAAGTTCCTTCCCCTAGGCCAGCAACTTCTTTTAGTTCGCTTGCGCTTGCGGTTGCTATTTGTTCCATTGTTTTGTATCCTGCTTCTTGGAGTTTCTTTGCTGCGCCTTCTCCTATGCCTGGCAGGTCTTCTATTCTCTCAATCTTTTTAGCCATAATAATCACCTCGCTTGCCGCTTTTTTGAGTCGAAGTATTGGCCATACTCTCTAAGCCCGTTAGCGTTTAAGCATAATAATTAAGTTGTGGTTGTTTTTAAATCACTAACTAAGTGCTTTGCCGGCGGTCGTAAATCGGTGGATTTGCATCATTGAACAAAGCATTGCTTTGTAGAATCCATAAAGTCGTTGTTTTGCGTGGGGGTAGGCTTTGAAGTTTTTGGATTTTTTATGTATAGTTTTTGATTTTATTTTCCAGCTTAGACTTTCTCCTTCTTTTTTTGTGTTTAAAAAGCTTTAGTTTTTTTGGTTCCTAAGGATAGCTACTTTTCTTGGACGCATTTTCCGCTAAAACCCCTTTTTTTTTAAAATTATTTTTCTTTTTTTCCGAAATGCTCTTTAGTTATAACCTCTTTTAATAATTTTAATCATTTTCTTTCTTATTTTTTATTTTTCATCTCGCGTTGCCCAAAAAAGCATTTTTCATCCAATTGTTTAGTTTCTTTTCTATTCATTAACAAGGTATTTTAACTCATCATACATTACTTAGAGTCTGGTCATTTTTTGTTGGTATTTTACCTTTGCCCAGTAATGTCCTGCCTTTTGTTGTTGGCGTTTTGCCTCGCCTGCGGCGTAGGTTTTAGATTATTCGCACAAGTTTTTTTGGTGAGAGAAGAACGTTTTGTGTGTAATGGAGTGCTCCAAGTATTTTTTTAGTTAGTGTTTTGAGGTGTTTTTATGCATGAATTTGAAGAGTTAATTGTGTGGCTCGAAAAGGAGTCAGTAAGGATTCCAGTTCGTCGTAGTGTTTCAAAAACAAAGGGGGGTTCTTAAATGGTAAAGAAAGAGTTTTTGTTTGAATCCGTTTCGGCAAATAAAGAAAGTAAGTATGTATTTTCTCCTCTTATTCTTCCAACTGTTCTTGGAAGCTTTTTGGTGCGGTTAATTTCTTTAGTCCGGCTTTTTTTCTCAGAAAAGCATTTACTTGTATTATTTTCTTTTTCAGTATTTCTATTTGCATTTTCTTTTTTGTTTAACTGGTTGTTTTTCTTTGTGTTTATTCTTTCTTTTGGCTTTTTGGGTTACAATTTTTCCCGTGTTTTGGAGTTTGAGCGTGTTAAGGCAGATTTCAAAGAGAACGGCCTTTTTTGAATTCTTTCGTTTCTTGCTTTTTAGTTTGAGTGTTTTTTAGTTCTATTTGTGTTGTAATATTTATTAAAAGTTTATTTATTTTTAGTAAGATAATCAAATAATATTTGGCTCCAGTTTTCAAGCTCTATGTAGTGCTTTTTTATTTCTCCAATTGTCTGCATGCTTCCCTTTGCATAAACATCTTCCTTTAGTTTTGCCCCGTCATTTTCAAGTTCAACTTGTACAATCATTGCAAGGTGAACTTTTCCAACATCGTTAGTATCATCATTTATGAATCCGGTTATTTCAGTTTTCCTTTTTCCTGTATAAGAAATTTCTTCATCAAATTCTCTTTTTGCCCCGCTTTGTATCAACTGTGCCTTTGTCGTTTTTTCATTCCCGTCAAAAGGATTAATGTGGCCTCCTATTCCGATTGAGTAGTTGTTGTGCAAGCGATTTTCTCCGGCTTTTGTGGTTCTTTGGTAGCAGAATATTTTTTCTTTATGTGTCACAAAATGGTAGGGAATAATTTGTTTGTATAGGGGGTCGTTTTCAGCGGGTAGTTTTTGTTTCTCGTTAGAAACTTTTCTTAACCTGAATTCAGCCGAATTAATTGCTTCTTCGCCCAGATTAAATTCTTTTGAATTCTTAAAACCACTAAATGCCCACTCGTCATTTTTACCGAATAGTTTGTCACGCCTAACAACCAGCACTTCTTCATCCATAAAAACCAGTTTTCAACATTTACCTTTGTTTGAAATATCTTTTGCATTACTGTTTTTTAAATAGTTGGTGTCTTATTTTAGTATGGCTTGGTATAGTTTTTCTTGGAAGTGGATTTTAGCAACAGTCATTCGTTTTGTGCATATTTTTCCAAATAATGACCCTATTCTTGCTCTTGCTCTTCCAAGCGCAAAAAAGAATCTTGTTCCGGCAATTCTTTTTGCTTTCTTGTGCATGTTTTCTTTTGATTTTTTCGCAGGAAAATTCGGGGTTTGGACTATTATAACTTCCCTAACTTATGCAGGGGTAATTCTGGTTTTGGGTTTGTTTTTTTCAAAAATAAAGATTCTTTCATTAAAGCACTACTTTTTTGCCGGAATTTTTGGTGTGCTTCTTTTTGATACGATTACGGGCCCCCTAATGAGTACTTTTATTTTCAGGCAGAGCTTTTTAGTAACCGTTTTGGGTCAGATTCCTTTCACAATGTATCATTTAGCAAGTGTTTCCTCATATGTAACTTTCTTTGCGATAGTTTTGGATCCTGTTGTTCGTTCTCAGTTAGTAAAAGGAAGAGTTCCTCAATTGTTTTTCAGCGGGTTTAGCCGTTTTTGCGCGCAAATAAACAGGTTATTCTAATGAACTCAAAAAAAAATCTTCTCAGCGTCTTTTTAGCGATTCTTTTGTTCAGTTTGGTTGTTTTTTTTGGTTGTACTTCGCAAAACACTCTCCCCCCAAGTACTTCTTCAAGTTCAAATATGGTTCATGTTTCATTAGTTGTTCTTGATGATGCTAATTTAGTTATTTTCTCTTCAAGTTCAGGTTTTGATGCGGGCACTAACGCTTTTGAAGCAATGAAAATTCTTCTTAAAGGGGATTTGAATTTTACAAAATATGACTTTGGTGTTATGGTGAATTCAATTGCCAAAAAAAGTCCTTCTTCTAGCCAGTATTGGGCACTTTACATGGATGGTAATTATGCTTCGATGGGAATTGATAGTTATCAAATTAATTCCCCGATGGAAATAAAGTGGCGGCTTGAGTCGATTTCGAGTTTTGGCAGTTAAATTCAAAATTCTTCTTTTCCTGTTTTTTTTCAAAACTCTCTTATTTTTTGTCAGGGTTGCTTATTTTTTTTTATTCTTTTTTCCCAAAATTATCTTTTTTCCTGAGTTTTTTTCCCGAGGGGTTTGTTTTTTTCATTTAAAATATTTTTCTCACACACTCTTGGACGGAATTCCTAACTTTTGCTGTTGTTTTTATTCGCTTTCCATACTATTTTGTATCTTTGTTGGACATTTTTTTGCTTTTTACAACTAGGGGGGGTTTAGTAGGGTTGGTTTTCCATAGATGCTTTTTATTCAAGGTAAGCTTTTTATATAAGGTTTCTTTAATCTGAAAGAAAATTTTTTCAAGGATTTTTAAAAGTTTTTTAAAGAATTTTTTATAGAAATCGTGGTGATGATTTGCCTAAGTTTGTGATTAAACGTGACGGCTCAAAAGCCCTTTTTGATCCATTAAAGATTGAGAGCGCTATTTGGAAGGCGGTTTCTGCTGTTGGGGGAACGGATAGGGAGCGTTCAAACGAGATTGCAAAAAAAGTTGTTGAAAAGATTAGCATTTTATATTCTGAAGAGAAGATTCCCGGGGTTGAAGAGATTCAGGATTTAGTTGAAACCACTCTAATTAAGGGGGGTCATGATAAAACCGCTAAAGCTTATATTCTTTATCGTCACCAGCGCGAGCTTTTGCGTAGAACTGAAGATATGGTGAATAACTTTGAGATTATTAGTCAATATATCACTCAGGAGGATTGGCGTGTTAGGGAAAACGCCAATATGGCGTATTCTCTTCAGGGGTTGAATTTTAATATTTCAGGGCGTGTTGTTTCAAATTATTGGCTCGGGCGGATTTACCCTAAAGAAGTTGCAGAGGCCCACAAAAATGCTGATTTTCACATTCATGATTTGGATGTTTTAGGAGCTTATTGTGTTGGCTGGGATTTAAAGCAGCTTCTTCTTGAGGGTTTTACGGGGGTTAGAGGGAAAGTAGCCTCAAAACCGGCAAAGCATTTTCGTGTTGCATTGGGGCAGATAGTAAATTTCTTTTATACTCTTCAGGGCGAATCCGCTGGGGCCCAGGCTTTTAGCAGTTTTGATACTTATTTAGCTCCATTTATTCGTTATGATGGTCTTGATCGTACGCAGGTTAAGCAGGCTATGCAAGAATTCGTTTTTAATTGCGCAGTGCCTACAAGAGTAGGCTTCCAAAACCCTTTTACAAATTTGACGATGGATTTAAGTCCTCCTGCGCATATTGCGAATGATCCAGTGGTTATTGGCGGCAAATTAATGGAAACCACTTATTCTGATTTTCAAGAGGAAATGGATTTGCTTAATGAAATTTTTTGTGAGGTGATGACGGAGGGTGACGCAACAGGAAGACCGTTTAGTTTTCCAATTCCTACTTATAATATTACAAAAGATTTTGACTGGGGCTCCAAAAAGTATGATGGTATTTGGGATATGACCGCAAAGTATGGTATTCCGTATTTTGCAAATTTTATTAATTCCGATATGAAGCCCGAGGATACCCGCAGTATGTGTTGCCGGCTTAGGATTTCAAACAAGGAACTTAATAAGCGCGGGGGCGGTTTGTTTGGGGCTAATCCATTAACCGGGTCGCTTGGTGTTGTTACGATTAATTTGGCGCGTATTGGTTTTCTCTCCAAATCAGAAGATGATTTTTTTAATCGTTTGGGGTATTTGATGGATTTGGCAAAGGAATCTCTTGTTATTAAGCGTAAAACGATTGAGCGTCTTACTGACCAAGGGCTTTATCCGTATTCGCGTTTTTATTTGCGTAGTATTAAGGAGCAGACAGGGGGGTACTGGACTAATCATTTTTCCACAATCGGCTTGCTTGGTATGAATGAGGCGTTAATTAATTTTATGAAAAAGAATTTGCTGCAAAAAGAGGGGCAGGCGTTTGCAATTAAGGTGCTTAATTTTATGCGTGATAGGCTTCAAGGGTATCAGAATGAAACCGGGGATATTTTTAATCTTGAGGCGACGCCGGGGGAGGGTACTACTAGGCGTTTTGCTTGGGCGGATAAGAAGAAATTTCCTGCAATTATTGTTGCAAACGAAGTGAATTTTAAAGAGCATGGAGCCCCGCCGTATTATACAAATTCTTCCCAGCTTCCGGTAAGTTCAAGTTTAGACTTGTTTGAGGCGCTTGATTTTCAGGATCCGTTGCAGACGCTTTATACTGGAGGGACAGTTTTCCATGTTTTCCTTGGAGAGAAGCTTCCATCAAAAGAAGCCACAAAGAATTTGGTGAGAAAGATTTCGTCAAATTATCGTATGCCTTATTTTTCACTTACGCCCTCATTTAGTATTTGCCCTATTCATGGTTATTTATCAGGAGAGCATGAGTATTGCCCGGTGTGTGAGAGGGAATAATTTTTAATGGAGTTTTTTTTGGAAATGAGGAAATTATTAGAGAGGAATGAATAGTTGTGAAGTGATTGGTTTAATGTTTATGCCTTTTTGGCGCCTTTTATGATAAAAGATGGAAATTGGAGGGATGTTGTATGGTAAAAACAAAATGTGAAGTGTATAGCCGAGTTGTTGGTTTTATTAGGCCTGTTAGTAATTGGAATGATTCAAAGCAGGCCGAATTTTCCGATAGGAAGAAGTTTGATTCTGCGGTACAGCAGACTAAGTGCGGTTGTGAATAAGTTTGATTTTTGAAGCAAAGCATTCATCAGGAAGATGATTCCTCTGGATTATTAGGGGATGTTATTAGGGAATGTTTTGTTTTCTAAACCGTTTTTTTTTGTTTATTTTGTAGGGTATTTTTTGTTTTTTAGTAAGTGGTTTTTGATGTTTATTGGGGCTTTGCAGAAAACGACTCTTGTGGATTTTCCAAATAAAGTTGCTTGTATAGTTTTTTTGGTTAATTGTAATTTTAAGTGCAAGTTTTGTTATAATCGTGAATTGACTTCGCACAAGTTTTTCAAAAAGAGTAAGCGTGAGTTAATTGATGAAAAGGATTTTTTCAATTTTATTGAATCAAAAAAGAAGATGCTTGATGGTGTTGTAATTACTGGCGGCGAGCCGACTTTGAGTCCGGGTCTTACTAGCTTTTTGCGTAAAATTAAATCGCTTGGTTTTGCAATAAAGCTTGACACTAACGGTACTAATCCGGGTATTTTAAAAAAGCTTTTTGCTGAAAGGTTGGTGGATTATGTTGCGATGGATTTTAAGGCGCCTTTTGAAAAGTATCCAAAAATCACTCAGTCAGAAATTTCTTCAGAAAAGATTCTTGGTTCGATTGATTTGATTAAGACTTCGGGTGTCGCTCATGAGTTTCGTACTACTCTTTATCCTCTTCTAACAATTAATGATTTGCTTGAAATGGCTAAGGTTCTTAAAGGGGAAAAATGGTTTTTGCAGAATTTCCAGCCTGAAAATGCGCTTGAAGTAAAGTCCCGCCGGCTTAAGCCAATGAAAGTTTCGCAGATAAAAGAATTTATTAAGGAAGTGAAGCCGCTTGTTAATGTTTCTTTGCGTGGTGAGGATTAAGTAAGGTATTTTAAGTGCGTGCTAAGGTGTTTTTAGGCAATTAAATTGTTTTTAGTTAAGGATTTTAATTGTTTTGTACTGTTCTGTTATTATGGAAAACAAGGTTTGTAAGATAGAAGGTAAAGAAAAAGAGTTTGTTCGTCCTTCATGGGATGAATATTTTATTCTCGCAGCAGTTTTAATTGCTTCTCGCGCTGCATGTCTTAAATTTAAATCAGGCGCGGTGGTTGTAAAAAATAAAAGAATTGTCGCTTCTGGATATAATGGTCCTGCCCCAGGAGTTCCTTCCCCGTTTGAGTTAGGTTATTGTAGAAAGGATGTTGTGGGTGTTGATTGGTCAAAGAAGAGTTCCGGGCATTGTCTTTCTACGCACGCGGAAGCAAATGCGATTGTTCAGAATCACCAGCAGGATTTAACAGGCGCTTCAATGTATTGTCTTCATTTTCCTTGTAATGAGTGCGCCAAGTTAATTGCTTCTTGCGGGATTAAGGAAGTTATTTTCTTAAAGAATTATAAGGAAGAGGTTTCGCGTTCTGAAGAGATTTTTAATAACGCAGGTGTGAAGTTCAAAAAGATTAGTATTGATCACAAAGCGTCCCTAAGAATTATTGAGGATGTATTAACTTCAATAAGGGAATAATTCGTAAAAGCTTTTTATTTTTGAAGCTTTTTTAGCTTTTTGTTTTTGTTCTGCTTATAAAATACTTTTATTTTTATTTATTGTATTCTAAAAATAGTATTGTTATCCCGAGAATCAGTTTTTTATTTCTCACTGCCTGAATTTTAATCATTTCCACACTGCCTTTTTCATGCTTATTGGAGTTGTTGGCTTGAATGGTTCGGGCAAGGATTCTGTCGCCCAGTATTTAGTTGAAAAATATAATTTTACGCATGTTGATCTTGGTAATGAAGTTCGTAAGGAATTAGCGCGTCTTGGGCGTAATCCTCTTGATCGTTCCCAAATGCGCGAGCTTGGCGATGGCATGCGCCGTAGTTTCGGCCACAATTATTGGGCAAAGAAAGCGCTTGAGAAATACTTGCCAGGAGTGAATTTTGTTATTACTTCTCTAAGGCATAATGCCGAAGCTGAGTTGATTAAATCCAGGGGCGGCATAATTATTGAAGTTTTTGCTAATTTAAATGTTCGTTATGTACGTACTGTTGCTCGCACAAAAGGTTTGCATGACAAACACGGGGATGTAGCGAGTTTTGAGGAGTTTGTGTTTAAAGAGAATCGTGAGCTTGCTGATCCTGATCCTGCACGGATGCAGATTACAAAGTGTCTTTCAATGGCAGAGTATCGTTTGAATAATACTGGCACAGTAGATGATTTGCATAAAGAAGTTGACGAGTTGCTTTTGAAACAAAAATAGTTTATTCTAATCTTTTTTTTGTTTCCGCTTTTTTTTTACAATATTTCCCTAGCGCTGAACTCGTTATTTCCAGAATAAGTGTTTGTTCTTTGGTATCCATATACTTTTATTCCTTGTCCGATTAGTTTCCCGTTGAGTTCTGCGGTTAAAACATCAGTGCTTTTTGCGTTTAATATATTTTCAAGTTCTTCTTGCGTCATTCTTAATGCATTTAGCGCATTTTTTCCAAAGAAATTTATCCTTACTTCCCCAGTATCATCTTCAATTTTAAATGATACTACCGCATTTTTCTTTGGAGTAGTTTCTCCGCATTTTTCGCACAGTACCCCGTTTTCTGTTTTTGATATTTTTTTGCCGCATTTTGAGCATACTTCATAAAAGAATTTTCCATTTTCTACTCCGTTAATTTTTCCATTAATAACTGTGTTTTCTCCGTCCACGAGCATGCTGATTTTTTTTTCCTGCATACTTTCTTTTAGTATTTGCGCGCTATTAGGGACCCCTTTTTTTGTTTCGCTAATTTCTGCCAGGTACCCTAAGTGTAACTCAGCCCCGAATCTTCCTTCTTTAGTGTAAGCATTTTTAATTTCTACCGCGTCTCCTTCGTTGTATTTTTCAAGTTCTTCTGCTTTCTCATTCCATGCACTTGCTCTTAATATTGCAGTTTCGTCCCCTATTTGAAAGGAGCATACTTTTCCCTTTCTTTCTCCGCTTTCAAATTCTTTGCAAGGGAATTTTCTAAGTATTCTTCCAATTAGGCTTACAGATTTTTGCCCGCCTTTTAGTTCCGATATTTTTTCAAAAGCTTCTTC
>JAPLVQ010000050.1 GCA_026397035.1 Candidatus Iainarchaeum sp. | reverse complement strand
ATCCAAACTTACTATTAGCTTCCTCATTAGTCAAACCGATCATTTTGAACACACGCGCCTGAACCAAAGGATCATGAATTCTCACACTCCCACCCCCAAGCTCAATCCCGTTTAATATTAAGTCATAAGCCATTGCTTTAATTTTCAAAGGGTCTTTTTCCATATCTGGAATCTGCTCCCTTCTTGGAGAAGTAAAAGGATGATGCTCAAAGGTTATACTACCATCATTTTCATCCACTTTAAACATTGGAAAATCTTTTATCCAAAGCAAGTTATAGGTATTTGGTTTAATCAGACCAAGCTTTTTGGCCAAGTATGGTCTTAAAAATCCAAGAGAGTCATTTACTACTTTTGGCTTATCGGCAACAATTACCAGCAAATCATTTTCATTTATTTTCATTTTTGTCCTCAATTTTTCAAGCAGTTCTGCAGAAAAGTATTTTGCTATTGAACCATCAAATTTTCCATTCTGGAATTTTAAATACGCAAGTCCATGCGCGCGATAAATTTTTACAAAATTTTCCAAATCATTCAAATCTTTTCTTGAAAACCCCGCCTGGCTTTCAACATTAATTGCTTTAATCATGCCGTTTGCCTCAACAACATTTTTAAAAGCATTAAACTCGCCTTTAGAAAGAATGTCAGTAACATCAACTAATTCAAGCCCGAACCGTGTATCCGGACGGTCTATTCCGAAACGTGCAATAGCTTCATCATACTGCATTCTTTGTAAAGGAAGCTTAACTTCAATTCCAGACATTTCTTTAAACACACGCTGAATTAATTTCTCATTCAGGCTCATTACATCTTCCTCATCAACAAAACTCATTTCAACATCTATTTGCGTAAACTCAGGCTGTCTATCCGCCCTCAAATCCTCATCCCTAAAACACTTCGCAACCTGAAAATACCTGTCAAACCCACCAATCATTAAAAGCTGTTTGAATAGTTGGGGACTTTGAGGAAGAGCATAAAATTTTTCAGGATTCACCCGGCTTGGAACAAGGTAATCCCTTGCCCCCTCAGGAGTACTCTTCGCAAGAATTGGAGTCTCAATTTCCAAAAAATGATTTTCATCAAAAAAATCTCTCACACACTTAACTAATTTATGCCGAAAAATCATGTTTTTTTGAAGAACTGAACCCCTCAAAGCCAAGTAACGATATTTTAATAATAAATCTTCATTAGTTGCCGCGACATTCTCTGACAAATCAACAGGAATTGGAGACGCACGAGTAATTATCTTCACACTCTTACAATCAATCTCAATCTCGCCAGTAGCAAAATCTTTTTTTTCAGTCCCGCTAGGCCTCTTTCTTACAACACCCTCTACTTGAATAACAAATTCTTTTCTAATAGATTTAGCAGTTTCTTTTAATTCAACATTCTTTGATAAATCCAAAACAATCTGAGTAATCCCATATCTATCACGAAGATCAATAAAAGTAATAGGACCGTGATCCCTCACAGTATCAGCCCAGCCCTGTAAAATCACATTCTGACCAGCAGACACGACCGACAATTCCCCGCAAGTATGAGTCCTAATCATATCAAAAACCACAGTAAAAACATGCTAAACAGGCACGCTTCGTTAATAAAAAATACGATTAATAGAGTTTAAAAAAGAAACACTAAAGAAAAAACTTTAAAACTAGTTATAAAACATTAAAAGTATCTAACCAGAATATAAAAACAAAATAACTACTTAACAGCATTTCTTGCCTTTTTTTCACGCAGTCTTCTAGCCAAAGTACGTCTGACTATAATAGGCAAAGACGGCTTTTGTACACCCTTTGAAGAAACAATTATTGCGGAAACTCTATTCACCCTTCCAACTAACTTTTGTCTGCCATCCCTTCCAGGCAATGTCCTCGGTTTAACCATAAAATCACAACAATAATGATGCATCCCTCTTATTTATATCTTTCCAAGAGCGCTAATCCTTTTTGCAATCAAGAAAACTAATTTAAACCCAATATCACAGGAATAGTAAAGGTGATTTAATGAGTATTGTAAAAGCAATAGGGCTAGTTGCCGAATTTAAGGACTTTTTAAAAGAATACAAGGTTCTTGCGCTCGCAATAGCATTCATCATGGGTGTCGCAGCAACAGCGCTAATCAAATCACTTGTTGATAATATTGTAATGCCGACCGTATCAGCATTTATTCCAAATGGAGCATGGAAAACATACACCTTAATAGTCGGACCATTCAACTGGGGAATAGGAGCATTTATTGGAGAATTAGTAAACTTTGTAATAATAGCTTTTGTAGTATTTCTAATGGCAAAATTCATAATGAAAGAAGACAAAGTAACTAAGAAATAAAAAAAATAAAGCGCCTCCTTCAGGCGCTTTTACTATTTTTTATAGGATTACATTTTAGAAATTACATTTTAGGAAACCAAGACGGGCGTTCATCCACTGCGAAAGAAAAGTACGCATAAACTTCAGTTATCCAAGCAACTATTGCTGCCACTGTCTGAGGTGCTACTCTCCTTGCAATAATCAAGCAAGTAATAATATTAATTACCAAAAGTATACAGAATATTATACCGACAATTATCCCTATAATATAGAAGATAATCGCCATAGGTATTCTGATTATTACTTCAAGCCTGCTCGCCTTCTCCACTGTGTCTATTTTCACTGAAACTGCCAAAATAATCACCTGTTGAGGATGTCCGTAAATCTTTTTTGGACTCCT
>JAPLVQ010000019.1 GCA_026397035.1 Candidatus Iainarchaeum sp. | reverse complement strand
CTTCAGGTCCTCCAAAATTCTCAATGACTTATAAAGGAGAATCTTGCATTCCGGTGGTCGCAGGCTCAAGCGGGCCGGCTTCATCTTCCGGAACAACCCCAAACCCAACTTATGAATTCTTTTTTGACAATGTTGGATATAGTGTGTGCAATGATGTAATAAACAAAATACTTTACACTAAATCAGTAAACAAAGTAGCCCCTTATTCTTCATTACGCGACCCGTCAAAACCATTTTTTACGCTCCCGCTTGAAGACAGACTTGCCCAAATATCTCAAATAAGAAGTCAGACAGGCAGCGTCTCATCAATATCTTCAGGCACGATTTATTCCGAGGGGGAAAATAATACAATTCCATCCATTCATTTTTCGCTTCCAAGCACAACACCAAAAGGAAACATGGGCAGACAAACCGCGGGAGACATTTATTCCTATACTCCTCCAAATTTATTGAAAACCACACCCGATGGGAATGTTTCAGTATTTGCCAGACTTGCAGTTGGAACTGATCCGCTGCCTGTTGATTACAATTATGATGTCTGGAATACTATACTTGATGACACGTCAGGAAGACTGTACGTTTGCAGTACAGGCAATACAAAATTCAATACTTTTGGTTACTATGGGAATGGAATGCTTGGAGGATTCATTACTGCAGGAACCAGTGGAACTGCATCAAACTATCAGAGCGAACTAATAAGAGTAATTACACCGTTAAATGAAAGAACTTCTTTATTTACTCAAACTTATGAAATGAATCCAATTGAGGAAGGCAGAGTAATTGATCTTGGTCCCTACACTTACAATGTTGATCCAAAGTGGAATGTTTCAAACGCAGGAAAATTGTATGATTTGTACAAAACAGGGGACACTTGGGACATTAGTTTGAGTAAATATTGCAACAAATCTTATGATATATTGTCCTGTAAAAATGATAAAGGAGATTATAGCTCTGTTTATTTGAAAGGAACTCCTGAATATACCACAAACGAATTCTCTCCTTATTGTGTAAAACAAAAATCATTAGCTCCATCATGTTACTATGCTGCCCGTAATGCTACTTCTATTAATGCTTCTACAAATGTGGCAAAAGCAAAAGCACTTTGTTCTTCAACTGAAGGATTAGTGCCTTTTGAGCTTGCCAAAAAAGATGGGGTGCCTTATCCAGCGCCTGATGCAAATATACCTTTTGTTGAATATCACCGTGACGGGAAAACATACAGTATAATAGATCCTGCATCTTTTCCAGAAGGAGTAAGATTATTTCTTAAAGACGGAAGAATATATGCGGAATATATTGGATTATATAAAACAGATTCAAACGGGAGTGTATATTTCTTGCCCACTGAAAACGCTTCGCCTGATATTAATTTTACAATTTCAAGAAACAGTGTTGCCGGAACAAGTTATGCAATACTAACCGTGAGAGACTGGATAAACGGAAGCCAAAAAGCCGAGAAAAAGTTCCAGGTAAAAATACTTGGAAATGAGACTAATTGTATAAGTCCTGACGGAGAAGAAGGGCTAACTGGAAAAAGCGCAAACCTAAGATTATATTACAATTGGGACTGGCAGACAATACAAGAAAACCAGTGCGACTCATCAAATATAAATTACACTTACTGTGACGCAACACAATATACAATAAGCTTATTTAAAAAACTCAAAAAAATCCAGGACGCTTTATTGATGAGTGACCCCGCGCAAGTATCACGATACTCTACATTCTTTTCTTACTTGCTAAAAGACAGCTATTCACAGGACTTCTTGAACGCTTTTGATAATTACTATTCTTCTCAATTATTTGTCAGTGATTATTTTAATACTACTGAAGAAAAAAACGGGCTTGACTTATTAATTAATTCGGGAAGAATAAGATTCTTGGTACGAGGTGATAACGGGATACTGTATGAAACAGGGGTTCTCCCATATTCTGGTGTTTATAGAACGGAAATAACTATTTATTATGATAATCCTACTGAACAACAACTTATACTTCCTGACGGAAGCCCCGGGGCGATTATTACAATAACTTTTATTCCTTACAAACAAACAGGCAATCAAAATCCGTTATATGAAACACCATTTGACGGAAAAGTAGGGTATACTGTTGGAACGGATGGGATTGAGAAATCTGTACGCGGTAATTATGGGACAGGGTATGTTGGAGAACTGCTCCTTAATAGTAAAGGGGAAAAAGCGCTTCCTGCAGATAATGCATTAATGAATATTACAGGACAAACAGCAAATGATCTTGTAACGCTGGACAAGGGAACCGTATTATCTTACAATGGAAAAACGCTTAAATTTACTCCATCACAACCTACACCTGTACTAATGAAAATAGAAGGAACAGGCGGACCAGTAAATGCTGCTTACGAATATGTTTATGGAACTGATAAAGGAACAAGCCTGAAGAAAACATGGAGAATGAGAGCATCAACAATAGGGACAGGATGCATGGACTTTAATGGAAAGAAACAATTATCTTTCCTTGAGAATATTCCTTCTCCGCGAATAAGAAGCCTAAACTGGGCAATGACTCCCCAAAATTCATCCATTAGTCTTGTGACAACCTATTATACTTCACGCACAGGACCAGTAGAAGCGATAGCGATAAAACCGGTTGATCCTCTAAG
>JAPLVQ010000139.1 GCA_026397035.1 Candidatus Iainarchaeum sp. | reverse complement strand
CTTACCGCACGTTGAGGAAATTAATCTGCCAATAAAATTAGAACAAGAAGACAAAAGAGTTGCTTACTTTAGGCAGGCGGAAAATGGGTTATATATTAGAATGGCGCTCCTTGAACACCTTCTTGGGGAAGGCTAGTTTATAAGGAGTTTTATAATTGTTACAAAAAGTGATTTTTTAGCTTATCATTATTTCTTTTTCTTGTTTTTCTTCTTTTTTGTTTTTCCCTTCACTATTTTATCCCAATATTTCTGGTTTAGTACGCATCCCGGGTCAGGCGCGCTTAATGAATCAAAGTAACCAAGGGCTCTTGCTCGGCAACCCCCGCAGGAAGAAGTGAATTTGCAGTAGCCGCAATTACCTTTGAAGGACTTTCTGTCTCTTAATTCAAGAAGGCTCTTGTCTTCCCTCCAAATTTTGTCAAAATTCCTGTTCTTAATATTTCCAATCTTAATTGGAATAAAAACGCAAGGTTTGATGTCCCCGTTAGGTTCCATCGCGAGGTATAATCTTCCAGTGCCGCACCCGCCTACAAAATCAGCTAAAAAAGCCGAGGACTTTGTCATTTCGGGATTAGTGCCAAAAACATCAAAATGTGAAAGGGAAGCAATTGAAAAACCCGAACAAACCCTTGCATATTGGGGCGCGGTTGAGAGCAGAGTAACTTTTCTCTTTCCATTCTGTTTTGCAAGAGTCAACATTAATTCTTCTCTTTGTTTTGGCGAAATATCATATTTTGCTATTTCTGTACCTCTTCCGACAGGAATGAAATTATAATGCATGAAAATTGAAGCGCCGATTTTTTCAGCCAAATCAATTTCTTTCTCAACTTCTCTAATATTGAATCTTGTAACCGTGCAAGAAATTCCCACAATTATCCCTTCAGCAACCAAATTTTTTATCCCCTCAAGAGTTTGCTCAAAACTATTCCTTCCCCTAAAAGAATTGTGGGTTTTTGCCGTCGCGCCGTCAACAGATACTTGGGCGTAAAGGCAATTAACGCTTTTTAGTTTCTTTGCAGTCTCTTTTGTGATTAATGTCCCGTTAGTCGCAATGCTTAAAGCGATTCCCTTTTCCTTCATCTTTTCAGCGATTTGGAAAAAATCGGGTCTCATTAAAGGCTCCCCGCCGGAAACTGCAATATATGCTAAGCCCTGTTCGGCAAGGTAATCAACGGCATCAAGTGCTTCTTGAGTGGTCAATTCATCGGGTGCTTTTACATGGGTATTCTCGTAGCAATGCTTGCACGCCAAATTACAGGCTTTAGTGATGTTCCATACTATTAAGAAAGGCGCTGAGCCCGTGAAAGGTTTTTTTATTCCAAACTCTGCAATTCCTTCAAGAGTAGTGGCAAGTCCCCTTCTCCAGTAAGGCTCCTTTATACACGCCATTAAATCAGAATCTTTAATATTATTCTTTTTTGTGATGGAAGTAATCATGTAATTGATTATTTTCGATGCCAGGGCGCATTTTGGACAAAGCTTTGGTTTGATGCCTGAAAGAACTTCAAGCGCCAGCTCTACTCTTCTCCCGCACTTGCATCTCTTGGTACAGAATTTTATTAAGTCGCGCGAAAGAGGATTACCCAAAACAGCTTCCACCATTTGAGCCATTTGCCTTGCTGAATCGTTATTATCAGATGCCGTTTTAGCTGAAGCCATTTTCTATTTTGTAATCCAAAAAGCTTATAAATTCTGGTTCACTTTGGCAAGTTGTAAAATTATTTTTAGCAGGGTGTTTTGACAAGAGGTTTTTGCGGGGGGTTTGATTGAAGGGAGTTTCTCGAAAGTAAGTAAATGGGAGTTGAGGAATCCCGAAAAGAGGACATTCTGAGATGAGAAATTCTGGATTTGAAATTACTGTAAAAGAACTTTATTTTGTTTCCCAGTTAAATGTCTGCGCGAGCGCTCCTCTTAAAGCGAAGTGCTTTGCTGATTCCAGAACCATTTCAAGGTTTAAGCAGTACTTTGATTGATGAATACCTGCTTTACCGCCAACAATGAGTTCAATAGAATCTTTTGGAACGTTAAATTTATTTGCCATGGAGTACATTTTGCCCTTAATGTAAGCGTTAACAATGTACTTTCCATTCTGACCCCCGCCGATAATCATGAAATTAGAATCATCCTTCTTGAGAACAACTGCTGTCTTGTTTGTTCCATTAATCCTGTCAATAGCTTCCTTTACCTGAATTAATTCAGTACACTTAACTTCAGCATCTATGCTTTCTTCATTAGAATTATTTAAATCATTTTCAATTATTTTATCTATAAAATACACGTACTCACCTGCAATATTTAATGTCCGTGCAATTTATATTTAAGACAGTTGACCTAAAAAATCATTAAGCAGTCTAATTCAAGAGAGTTGTGAATAGGGGGTGATTTAGCCTGTTTTAAGCAATAGAATTTAAGACAATAAAAAAGGAATTAATTTATGGGGCGGGTAGTTCTATTTGAAGGGGTTTAAACACTCATAATCCTTGTTTTGATAGGAGATATTTTTACTATTAAACATATATTCAATATATTATACAGTGAATATATTTTAAAGATATATATAGTGAACAATCATATTATATATTTTTCGCTCCAATATATACTTGAAGCTTTTTGGGGGCGAAATTAAGAGTGAAACGAAAAGTAATCAAACAAGGGCATAATACATATACATTAACTCTGCCAATAAAGTGGGCGAATTCCCAAGGGGTAAAGGCCGGGGCTGAAATTGATGTTATAGAACAAGGCAAAACCCTCATAATTAACGCTGAAAATAATAAAGAATCTTTTGGGAAAATAGAAATTGATATTACTGGTCTGCCTAACCAGCTAATTTGGAGATTTATTTCTTCTGCGTACAGGGCGGGATATGATGAAATAAAGATTAATTTTGGCGGAATAGAGGACGATAAGGAAAGGTTTTTGGAATTCTCACATGACATGACTGACTGGATATATAGAGGAGAATTGCCAAAAAAAAGCTCGTTAAAACTAACCGCGCTTGATGCAGTACAAGCAATAATTAACAGATTTATTGGTGTAGAAATAACAGAACAAAGACCGAATTATGTTATTGTTAAACAATTTGGGGAAATATCTTATAACGAGTTTGGAAACGCTCTAAGAAGAATTCAAATGTTGCTTGTTTCTACAGGGGATGACATATTAACCGCAATAGACAAAAATGATCTCTCTGTACTGAAAAGCATTCACATGATTGACACTAATTTAGACAGGTTTGAGGACTATTGCTTAAGAGTACTAAGCGTTAAAGGGTATGAGGATTACAAGAAAACGCCCGCAATGTATTCAACCATATTTCTCCTTGAAATGGTAGGGGACGAGTACAAAAGAATTGCACAGCATGCATTAATAGAAAGCAAAAACTATGGAAAACCAGCCCTGGTTTTCTTTAAAGATATTAACTCCCAAATAGAAGCATATAATGAATTATTTTACAGTCCGACAAAGCAAAAAGCGATAAAAATCTTTGAGAATGATCATGAACTTGCTGAAACCGTAAAAAAGCTTTATCCTTTAGGCAATAACTATGAAAAAGAATTACTTCATCATTTAAAGAAAATTGCAAGATTCATGATTTCACTAACTGAATTAGCGATTGATTTAAAGTGTGAATCTTGCTTTGCAGTAAAAAACTAAAACACAATTCTAAAAATTAAAAATAAATCTAACTTCTTGAGCTCGATTAAATTTGGCTTCTACTTTTTTTATAGCTTAGTGTAAGGATAAAGCTTTGGAAGGCGGCTTTTTAAAAACAAAACTAATTTGATAAATATAAAGCATAGTTTTGATATTCTCAATATGCGCAATATGGGTTGGAAAAATAGTAATCATACTTTTTGTATCCTGAATAAGGTTCGTTATATTTTATTGGGACAAGTAATATATTCAATCCATTCGAAGGTTAATCATGAGCCAAAATTTTAATGAAAAAAGTTTAAAAACTGCGAAAAACTTTGAGGATTTCAAAACTATATTGAGTTCAGTGAATTCTGAGGGGCTGGCAGATTCTGGGAATTTAGTGACTTCTAGGATTTTGGCGCCTTCAAAGGAGACAGTAACTCCAGTGGGTTCAATGACTTCTGATGTTTTAGTACATTCTGAGAAGTTAAAAGATTTTGAGAATTCGAGAAGTTTTGAAAGTGAAGTTATTCAACCAATTGAAACGGTTAAAAAAGCAGGGCACGCAATGTGCGAAGGAAGCACAATTTGTTCCGAAGCCCTTACTATTGACAAAGCAAACGGGGTATATTTGTGGGACTCAAGCGGGAAAAGATACTTTGACATGTTCTCTCAAACATGGTCAATGCCTTTAGGGCACAATAATAAGAAAGTAATTGCGGCAGTGAGAAAACAACTATTAGAAATAACTCATTTAAGAACCGCTTATGCTACTCCAGAAAAAACTGAACTCGTGCAAAAAATACTTGAACTAGCTCCAACAGGTCTAGCCAAAGTTAATTTTGTACTCCACGGAAGCCTTGCTGTTGAAGGAGCCATGAAATTAGCTATTAATTACTATAAAGACAGGGACAAGATATTGTATTTAGAAGATGGGTTCCATGGAAGGAGCTTTGCTACTATGGGGGTCAGCTGGAAATTGCCCCAAAGCAAGTACAAGAATTACTTTACCAATGGAATTGAAGTCAAAAAAGATATTTTTGATATTGAAGAAAAGATGGTAAAAGAAAAACCCGCAGGAATTATTCTTGAACTAATACAAGGAAACTCAGGATGCAAAATCCTGGACAAAAATTTAGTTAAAGGAATAAGAAATTTGTGTGACAAGCATGGAGTAGCGATGATTATTGATGAAGTCCAGACCGGATTTGGATGCATGGGAGTAACTTTCTTGTGCAGTGAATACGAAATTATTCCTGACATCTTAGTGTTTGGAAAAGCAATCGGAGGAGGATTCCCTCTTGCTGGTACTATTTACAAGGAAAAATATGCTTTTGAGCCTGGTGACCACTCCTTTACGTTCGCCCACAACCCAGTCAGCATAAGCGCGGGACTCGCTTATTTAAAAGAGCTAGCGCCCGCCTTAGGGCGAACTGAAGAATTAAGTTACTTAATCAAGATTTCGCTTGAAAATCTTGAAAAAAAGTATCCTAATTTGAAAAATGCCAGATGCATGGGTCTAAAAGGTGCGATTGATATAGTGAATAATTTTGGAGCAGAGGATGCGAAGACTGCTGATTTAATTGTTTCAAAAATGCTCCAAAGAGGAATAATAATTTCCAATTCCAGATACCGCCACCTTGGAAACACTTTAATGTTCCAGCCACCATTAATAACAACTACAAAACAATTACAACAGGCATTTACAACACTTGACTTAGTTCTTAATGAAATATATAATCCAAAAAACCTTGGCGATTTAACTAAAGAAGTACTGGAAATATTTGCCCAAGTAAATCCGAAACATAATCAAAAATCAATGGATTCTGATAAGGAAATAACTGGACATGATAAGAAGGTGCTTTTATGAAAAACAATTCTGTCGAAAAGAGTACTTCTGTTAAGAAGAATATTTTTGTCAAGAAAGATAATCCAACTGGGACTGGTGAAGAATTATCCATGCTTACTGAACTGTTAAAACTTGCAACAAACGTTCGAAAAGCTGTTCTGCCTAAGTTAAATAATAACAAACGGGAAATTATTCGAAGACAATACGGGGGAGACCCGCATTTTGAGATCGACGAGCTTGCTGAGACAATCGTTGAAAAAGCACTGCAAGAATGGAAACTTCCTATAGCTTATTTTTCTGAAGACAGGGGAATGATTTCTGTTCACAAAAACCCAAAGTGGCTGCTCATAATAGATCCAATTGACGGAACAAGACCCGCAATGGCTAATTTTGAAAGCTGCTGCTTCTCTGCTGCAGTAGTGCCTTACTCTAAACGTCCTGTATTTGGAGAAATCACTAATGCTTTAATACTTGAATTAAAAAGCGGGGATTATTTTTATGCGGATAGAAGTCAGCCAAAAATTATGAGCTCGGTTCCGCAAGTACCATTACTAAATAAAGAAATTGAACTTGATAATATGTTTTGGAGCACCGAACTCACTGCGCACCCGATAAAGCAAATCACAAAAGTATGCGGAGACTTGATTGATAATTCTGTGACAACAGGAGCGGTATTTGTTTTTACAAGCGCTTCATTTTCATTAACAAGGATACTTACGGGACAATTAGACTCACATGTTGATGTAGGACACAGAATACTTTTGGATCATCCAGAACTTGAAGAAGAATTTCTAAAAGTCGGGCGGGGAAAGGTTGTTACTCTTTTTCCATATGACATTGCGGCAGCGGCATTTATTTTGAGTAAAGCGGGAGGGGTCGTGACTGACGCTTATGGAAAAAGTCTAGATGAACTCGTTCTCACAACTGATAAAAGCATAAAAGGGCAGTGCTCAATAATCGCAGCTTCAAATCCTGACTTACACCAAAAGATTATGAACCAACTTAACTGGGGAAGTGAAAATTTATGAATACTATGAAAGCACTTGTATATAGCGAAAATAAAGCACTGGAACTAGTAAATGTTCCAATACCAAAAATTAGTGATGAGTATGATGTGCTAATTCAAATAAAAGCCACTGGGATTTGCGGAACCGATATTCATATACTAAGAAAAGAATACAAAGCCAAGTACGGAATTATTTTAGGACACGAATCTTCTGGAATTGTTAAAGAAGTAGGCTCAAAAGTGAAAAATGTAAAAGTAGGGGACAAAATTATAATTGATCCTACCTACCACTGCGGGATTTGCTTTTACTGCCAAAACAACCGACCAAACTATTGCGCGGAAAAACACCACACAGAAACAGGAGTATCTCATAATGGAACTTATGCAAAATACCACGTCGTAAACGCTTCCTTTTTGCACGAACTCCCCGAAGAATTATCTTTTGAAGAAGCTACACTAACTGAACCATTGGCTTGCGTACTAAATGCTTTAAGACAAAGCCGAATCAGCTACGAATCACGAGTACTTATTGTCGGAGCAGGACCAATAGGACTACTCTTTGGACTCGCAGCACGCACAATGGGGTGCGAAGTAACAATAGGAGATATTTCTGAATACAGAGTAAAACAAGCCCAAGGACTGTTTAGAGAAGTTCAAAATTATACAAAAATGGATTTACTTTTAGTTAACTCTATGAGAAAGTTTGACATAGTGGTTGACACGAGCGGGAGATTGTTAAAAGAACTGATTAATGTGGTTGACCGTGGAGGAGATATTATTGTAGCAGGGCTTGATTATAGCTTTGAAGCGAAAATCAAACCCTCTTTTTTGACTGATAATGGAATACGAATAATTGGATCCATTGATTCTAACTTAACTTTTGAACCCGCGATAAAAATGCTCAAAGACAATAAATCCTTTAAGAAAATCATTACCCACACTATTTCTATTAAGGATTATCAAACCGCATTCCAAATCCTTGGATTAAACCTCAAAACAGGGCAACGCGGAGAAATCAACGGCGGAAAAGTTGTAATACGACCGATATGAAAATTTAATATGCTTTATACATTACCATCTTTGCGGAAAGGTTTAAGTAAAAGAATTTATCCTAATAGTATAGGTTGATTATTTTGTGCGGTTTCTTTAATAGTGCAAGAAGGTATTCCTTAAGGATAATAAGAAGAGACAAGATTAGGGGGCACAGAAAAGCGAAACAACAACGAAGGGAAGAATTTCGCAACAGACCCACTCCTGAACAAGTTAAGGCTGGAATTAAGCGGGCAGGGATTGTTGCCGGCGGGACAGCAGCAGGTTCTATAGCTTTAATTACACATTCCTCTTTTCATAAAAACTCTTCAACTCAAGTTGCGATTGATGGTCTTTCTGGGGCAAGCACTGGTCTAGGCGTAACCTTATTAGGGGTTCTTGCTTTTGGCAAGGTAAAAAAATGGATTAGTGAAATTAGATTAAGAAGAAGATTCAGGCCAAGCAATTGGGGAAAAAGAGAATTAACTCAAAATAGAGTGCATACTAGGAATAATTTTAGTGCTTATCAAGGAGTGAAACCTGCTGGAAGTGGTGCGACTAGACCAAAATGGAGCGAAGCCGAGTTATTGATGCGGCAAAAAGAAGTTGAGGCGGCAAAGCAGATTCAAGAAAGAAATGCGTCAGAGCTACATAAATATATTATAAAAAGGGGATTAAGAGACGGAGCGCCGCGTGAAAAAATTCCGCTCCTTCTTAGTAAAATTAAAAAACTTGAAGTGAGTTCGGTTAGGGATGTGACCAAAATAGAGTCTGCAATCAGGGATCTTCTTGCTAATCACACGCAAAAACAAGAAAAAAGCGTTTTGGAAAAGGAAACTGTTGAGAATCCGCAAAATATAGAAAGGATTTTTTTAAATTCGCATAATGGAAGAAATCTTGCGACTAAACAATTACGACCGATTCATTATGAAGAACTGGAAAAATTGCTTATCCACAATTTTGGTTTTCTTGGAAGAGGCAAAACCAGGAGCAGTCACAGGGTTTTGGTTAATTCTCAAACTGGAAAAAGGACTGTTGTTGCGGGACATCGCAGTTCCCCTGAGAAAAATGTTCCTGTTATTGCGGATACATTACGCGAAGCAGGGATTACAAAAGAGCAATTCAATGCTGCGCGCATGCATGGTACCAAATTTATTTGGAATGGAATAGAGTATATTGAATCTAAATGAATTCCAAAGCTAATTCTTAGATTGAACTTATTTTTGATGAATTGTTCTTTTTACCAGCGACTCATAATACCCTTCGCCTTCTTTGAGCGCATGCTTTCTAAAAATATCAAGCCAGCTGTTTGCCATAAAATCTTCTGGAGTGCATATACCCCTTTTGCATTTCTCAAAAAGCTCCCAAGTATCTTTTGCCCTCAAATCAAAATCTTTCGGGGATAGAACCCCTTTTCTTCTCCAGCCCGCGAGCGTCTTTAAGTGAAGCTTAACCATAACATTTAACTCGTTCAAACGCTCATTTGTTGTCATTTTTCTTAACAATAATTTAGCGGTTGGGGTGCGCGGGGCAAGAGCCTCAAGAGCTTTTTTTGGAACCCTTAATTTATTTACAATAAACCCAAAAGAAGGTTGGTTTGGGGCTCTATTCTCTTCTCTTCTTGAGCAAAGTTTGTTTCCAAAATCATCTACCCTAATAGCGTACCTCTTCCAAATGCTTTTTGCATGCCCTGCTTGTCCCGGGAGAGGATGATTTTTTCTTCGCAAACCCATGCTCATTAATGCAACTTTGAATAATAAAAAAGCTTTGGTGGATTTAGGTGCTGTGTTGCATAACTCCTTTTTTTGGTTTGATGTTCAAATACTTGAATGTTATCAAGTTTGAGAAGCAAATACCAAAGTTTGAACTTTGTTGGTTTGCGATACTAAAAAGTATGAGAAGCATAATAATGCAACACAGCAGATTTAGGGAGCATTGCTAAAGGGCATATTACGGATAAAATTGCGGAGTTTATTGACGGTTTTAGGGTGGAAGATTTTTTTATTGACTCAAAGGGGGATTTGCTAATTTTTGGCGAGCATGAGGAAGAAGTTTTTATTCAGTACTCAAGGGACAAAGAAAAGCAATTGTTTTCAATTATTCTAAAGAACTCGAGGGTTGCAACTTCAGGGGATTATAACCAATACTTCGGAAGTCACAAAAAGAGCCATATTGTTGGACCTTTTTTTATTTTTCCAAAAGGTTAGAGATGAATTTATAAACAATTAAGTTATTTCTTGTGAATGTGATTTTATGTCAGGAATACATAATCAATATGTTGATGCTCGACGCTCACGCGCTATTTCAATTGCTAAGCAAGGAAGCAAAGGATTTGGAAGAGTTATAAGCAACCCTAAAGGGGGTTTACACGGATGACCAAATAAGCCAAAGATTATTGGAATGCACGGACAGATAATGAGTTATCACGCAACCCCGCTTGATTCATTACAAGAAAGAGTAATCACCACTTGGGTACAGCAAAATCGAAAAGAACTAAAGGGCGTTGAAAGCCGTTGGAGAATAATTAAAGACCAAGCAGGAAGGGACCCTATGAAAATATTACACGAACTCTTTGAAATTGCAAAAAAACCAGGGCACACACTCCCGGCAAAGTTTGTTGAAGAACTGAAAGCGTTTTTAGAGTCTTGAGCGAGAGAACCCTTACCGTGCTTTAG
>JAPLVQ010000148.1 GCA_026397035.1 Candidatus Iainarchaeum sp. | reverse complement strand
CTAACGCTTTGATTGATCCTGGTACTGATATTAGAGTAGATGCAAATATTACAGAGTATATTGGAATTAAGGATATAAATTTGTTTACACGAGTATATAATCCTAATACAAGCACATGGAGTGATTGGAGTTCTAGTGCAATGGTGAATGATGCTAATTATGGAAATTACAAATTTCATTATTACGCGGATTTTAACACTACTCCTGAAGTTGATTCCTTATGGCAGTACAAAATATATTCAAGCGATACTTTGGATCATAATTCCGACACAAATACAGTAAGTGTTTATTCTTATTGGGATTGGACTTGGAGTGCAACACCAAGCTCATTTGATACACGAGTAGTGTTGTTTGGTGAACAGGCAAGTTTGGGGGATTTAAGTATAACAAATACGGGCGATGAGTTATTGAATTTAATGATTTCAAGTGACTGGGACAATAAGGACCAAATCACGTATAATGGATTACCTGAGACAAGCATTGGGTATAGGTTTTCCATTGACACAGGAAGTAGTATTTTAATTCGAACAAAGGCTAATGCGAAGACCGTTCAAAGTGATGTCAATTTTGGGATTTATGTGAATGCGCTTGATTCTCTAGCAAGCCCTGCAAAAACCACAACTCTAGCAAGAGTAGTATCCTACGCAGGAGGGTCATATTTGTTAATTGATTGGGTAGATTCTAATACAAGCGTAACTAAGGGAGACACAGGATTACTATATACTGTAAGAGTAACAAATAAAGGAAACGAAACCGCTACAATACCGATTACGCTCGACTGGAATATTCCTTCTGGTTGGACACTAACAAGCGGAGTTTTATCAACTATTTTGGATAGCAATTTAAATGTAGATAGTTATATTTCTAACTCAATCGGACTAACAGTTTCAGATTCAGCAGTTTCGGGTGCACAAAACATCATTTTCACCGCAGGATGCTGCGGTGATGTGAATAAAACTCAAACATCCACGCTAGCGGTTACTGTAAATGATACAAGTGTGATTGTTGTTAATCCTCCTGAAGAGCAAGGAGGAGCAGCAGGAGCAGGACCCGGGGGAGGAGCAGGAATTGGCGGAGGAGGAGGAAGTATTTTTAGTACAGCACAAGAAGCTGAATTCTTTAAAACCAGCGAACGATTTGAACTAATTAGAGGAAAAGATGATGAATTTATTGTAAGAGTAAAAAACCCTTTTAGCGACAGAAATTTACTAGGACTAACAGCAAGCGTATCTGGATTACTATCAAAATATCTGGAAATTGTTAACCCGAGTATTGGTGATTTAGGACCTGGACAAGAAAAAAGTTTTACTGTAAAAGTCGCTGCACCAAAGTATTTTGATATTGGAAAACATGACTTAGTATTCACTATAAACGGAATTCTCGCAAGCGGCAAAGGCAAAAGAGAAACTAGCTTCACTTATGAAAACAAAGTTGTGCTGGCTGTTCATGACTTGAATATTAGCGAAGCAATTGATATTGTTAATAACGGTGCCGGCAAGATAAATGAACTCAAAGCGCTCGGGGTGAATGTAGAACCACTAGAGAAGCTGCTGGTAGATGCAAACATACGATTGAATGGAGAAGATTATGAAGGAGCAAAAACAAACATTGAATCAATACTAGCGCTTAGCGGTATCGCAATTCAGGTTTTGAAGGATTTGAATTCAATCAGTGAAGGGATGAGTAAGAGCGCTTCTAATGGAGTTGATACTCCTAAAACAATGAGATTATTCACAATTGCAAAACTTGCTTTTGAAAGAGGAGAATACGACAAAGCAAACCTCGTTTTGAAAGACGCTTTATTGACAATGAGTCTGGAAACCAAAGGCGCATTTAATGCAGGTTATTTTATTGTTCAAAATAGTGCTCAAATAGGGGCTGGAATAATAATTGCTTTAGTTTTCTTGAGTTCGTTATTTTTATTTATTAAAAGGAGTTTACTAAAAAGACGCGTGGGAAAACTAGGCTACGAAGAAAACCTGCTGCTAAGTTTAATGAAAGAACTACAAAAAGCCTGTTTTGTTGATAACAAAATTGGAATGGATGAATACCAAACTGCGTTAAAGCATTATGAGAACCGTTTAGGTACAGCAGTAGATAAAATAATTAATACACAAAACGAGTTATCTAACTTGATAAGCTTAAAATCCAAAACAACCAAACTAAACGAAGAACGACAACGCCTAATAGACGAAATGAGAAACACCCAAACACAATACTTCAAAGAAGGACTAATCGAATCAAGAGTATACAACTCCAAACAAACAAGCCTAGGCAAACACCTAGGAGAAATAGAAAAAGACATCACTTACTCGAGCGCAACCAAAACAATCAGACTAAACTCCAGTTCAGCAAAAATCTTATGGAAAATATACTACACAATATTCAAATAGAAATTAGGTTCGAATAAAATAAATTCGGGTTATGGTAGATAATCCAAAAAATGAATAGGGCTATTCTTTTTTTCCTTCTTAATTGCAAACTCTTATTAACTGGTTTTGTGTTTAATCTTGTGAAGTTTTTTATAAAGTTTTTTAAACAAAAGACTTTTTATTGAAGTAAAGGTGATGTTTTTGAATAGCTGCGAATTAAAGAAAGAAGCTGGTAAGGGAAGTATTGGTTTGAAACGAGGGCTAATAGTTTTTGTTTTAATTACAGTTTTTTTAGGAGTGCTTTTTGGATGCACTCAATCCGCAACGGGGGGAATGTATCGAACAATGGAAATAATTTGAATAATGGTGGTGGTTCGAATAATGGAACTGGTTTAAGTGATGGAAATAATGCACTGGTTGGTGGGGACAGGGACTCGCATGGCTGTATCGGCTCGGCAGGATATACTTGGTGCGAAGCGAAACAAAAGTGCTTAAGGATTTGGGAAGAAACTTGCGATGACAGACTAGTAGCGTGTACAATGGATTACAACCCTGTATGCGGGATTAATGAAATAACTTATGGGAATGCTTGTACTGCAAAAGCCGCTGGAATAGCTGTTGAGCATAACGGAGAATGCACTTTTGGCAATACACAAAGTAGCGGCATAGCTAATCCTGCTTCAATGAACTGCCAAAATCATGGGGGTACTTTAAATATAGTGACTGACTCTAATGGGGGACAGGTAGGGATGTGTACTCTATCAAGCGGAAAGATTTGTGAAGAATGGGCTTATATGAGAGGAGAATGCAGTTAGTTAAGGAAAGACCGTTTCTTCAGAAAGATTTAAGTAAATGAAATGAATTAATTAGGCATGTTTTTGAAACAAAACTTGTGTTCAATTAGGAGGATTACTTCTGAAGCGGGTAAGAATCAAAGCGGGGCACATTTTTTTGAAAGAAGTCCTTATCACAAAGATCTCTTTGAATTGGCGTTAAGAGGAAAAGTACTTGGAAAGCAATCAGTGAATGAGATTATTGCCAAGCATGGTGTTTCAAGAAAAACAGTCTGGAAAACTTATTATGCTTTGAAAAGAGAATACCCTAAACTTTTTCCAAAACTTGGGGAAGTTAAGCGAAAAAGAGCTGACCCTATTGTTCAGCACTGGGGAACAATAACTAAATTACTTTTGGCTCAGAAAGGGGAAAAGTATGTTCAAATCCCTTCACTTCAACTTGCACAAGCATGGGGGATTCATAGAAATACTATTACCAGAGAAGCAAGAAGGATTCGTTTAATGCTAATTAATGAGGGGCATAAAATTGGGAAATTTGATAGTGGCAAAACACCCCTTTATTTTAAAATAAGAAAACTTGCGGCAAGGTTGGAAAAAGGAGCTAAAACTAAAACACTTGGATAGTTTTAGTGTAGTTTTGGTGTTTTAAGACTAATCAAGTTATGTTGGGGGATATTTTTGGTTAAAGAGAAACAGTTAAACAGCCAGAAGAAAGGGTTTGATAATGAAAAATACCTAAAAGCGCAAACTAAAGCGATTCTAAATAGAGTGGCTAAATTCGATAAGCTTTATTTGGAGCTTGGAGGGAGACTTACTTTTGATGGACACGCCTCAAGAGTGCTTCCTGGGTATAATCCCAAAAATAAGATTCGATTATTGAAGAGACTCGGGAAGAAAGCAGGATTGCTTTATTGCATTAGCTCAATTGAGCTAGAAAAGGAAATGAATAGTGGATCTAAATGGAGCAATACTGGGCTGTCTATTGATGAACTCGCGCTAAAAGAAATAAATGAATTGGAAAAGAATAAGATTGAAGTCCTTGGAATAGTAGCAACCCGCTTTAGCGGGCAAAAAAGTGTACTCAAGTTCAAAAAAAGACTTGCGAGGCATGGCAAAAAACTATTTTTTACTAAAACGATTCACGAATACCCTAACAACCTAAAGAAAATCTTTGGACCGAGGGGGTTTAGTGCGCAAGGATTTATTCCAACTATGGGAAAGAAAGTTGTGGTTGTCAGCGGTGCAGGGGCAAATTCTGGGAAAATGTTCACTTGTTTGTCACAAATTTATCACGAAGAGAAAAAAGGGGTAAGCGCGGGATTCGCAAAGTCTGAAACCTTCCCAATTTGGAACTTGCCAATAAATCATGAAGTGAATATTGCTTATGAAGCCTCAACAGCTGATATTGGAGACAAAATCATGGTTGATCCGTATCACAAAAGGGCTTATAACATAACAGCAGTTAATTACAACAGGGATATTGAGAACTTCTACATATTAAAGAGGAGTATTCAACGATTATGTCCTAAAGAGAACTATATGCATTCATACCAGTCACCAACTGATATGGGGGTTAACATGGCAAAAATAGGCATAATACATAATAATGTGTGTCGGGAGGCGGGACGAGCAGAAATCTTAAGAAGGTATGAATTTTACTCATCTAACTTGAAAGGTGAAAAAAGGTCTTCTACATTAAAAAGAATGAAAATTGTGCTAAAAAAAATTGGATTTGTTAATTTGTGAAATTAAAAATGATTTTTTGAATACTGGTGGGTGTTTGGGGATTAATGTTGCTGGTTTTGGAAAAGGGATACTAGAAGCGCGAGTGTGGAAGCGAGCGTTCCAGTACTGGTTTTTTAGCGGGGGAAACAGGATTTTGAAGGAAGTTATTGAAATAAATTTTGTGGGATTTATTTAATTAATTATTTTTACAAGAGCTTTTAAGGTGTGAAAGAAACTCCTTTTGTTGGACATATTTTAGTAGTGCTCTTTTAAGTTTTTAGGGTTTTATTAAACGCCTGTGCCACTTCTTTTAAGGCATTTGATGCAAAAAAACGCGTAATAGGGTCACGAGCGCGAACAGAAAGAAAAACAAGCTCTTTCTTTCCCTTACTGATTCGAGCCAGAATAGAGGATATTCTCTTTTGAGAAGAAACGGTTGTGGGTTTTGAATAGAGATAGTTGAGTTTAGTTACAAGCTTAAGTAAAACCTCTAACCTATACTCTACCCGTGCTCTGCCAGTTACATGCATAAACAAAAACACCCATAAGGGTTTTTCTCAAGATCACAGGAAGAAACTATTTATATAATATTAGTCTTGTTATAATTGGATGCTTCTCTTACAATCCTTTCCTTTTCAAACTTGGAAAGCTGTTTTAATGCGTACTCTCTCTTTAAAGCCAAACTCAAATCAGCAAGCTCCTCAGTGTATATGATTTCTACGGGAAGTCTCCGTTTTGTATACTTACTCGCTATTCCCGCATTGTGCGCCAAAAGACGCTTCTTTAAGTCTTTTGTATAACCACAATAAAGCGAACCATCCGCGCAACGCAAAAAATAAACAAAGAAAGGCATTTGTTATAATTTAGAACTTGAAGTATTTAATTAAATCTCTGACTTGTTTTGTATCAAAAATATTAGTTCTTTTTATATCAAACTTCCCAGCTTCTTTTGTGCCTAAATTTTTAGCTCCATTTGTTCCGAGCGTTTTTTGTAAGGAGCGAGCTTGTTTTGCTTCTCAGCCCTAAAAAGCCGCTCTTCAATTACTTCAAGAGGAGTGCCGACATGGTAACTAAATCCCTTTTTCCAAGCAACGGTTCGCGCAAGCTCTGCAAGCTCTCTTTGAGTGAAAAGCGAAGCCAGAATATCTTTGCGATGCTTAATGTAAAAATCAGGGTTTTTATTAATTTCATTAACTAACCAAGACTTTCTTTTAAGAGACCATTTCTTCTGGAAGGACAAAGGATGCTCTGAAGCACCAATAGAAATTAAAGGAAACTCTTTAGTTGAAGAAAGTCTCTTGGCTTTTCTTGACATTGGTTTTGGACTCATTTCTTCTCTCTCCTTAATATATACGGATTACTGTATATGCATTGTATAATTTGGATAATAAAAAAGTTTGGGGCGAAGGTTATTTAATAAAAATCAGGAAAAAATGAATTGTTTCTAATAAATTCACTTTTTGAAAGTTTGAATCCTTTTAGAAAAGTTTAAGTATCTGGCTAGATGTTATTTTAATTAAGAATTGCTTTAATAGGTGAAATAAAAAAATGATGCCAATGGTTAAACTAGGTGTAAGAAATCGGTCCAAAACTATGCAAACAATTAATACCAAAGGACAAGCTATGGCAAAAAAACAATTTGTTTGGAAAAAACCGCACCAAAAAGCTATATTTCAATTAATCAAGAACGGAAGAATCCTTACTAAAGTAAGAACGATTGAACTCGCGGAAAAATATGGGGTTTCTATTCCAGCAATCCAGATGACTTATTATAGGTTGGGAAAAAAATACCCTGAGTTATTCCCAAACAGAGTTGCGTTTGGAAGAAGAAGATTAGATCCGATTGTTGAACATAGAGCTGAATTAATAAAAATCCTTTTAGGGACTGAAGGAGACAAGGAAATTAGACTACCTTCTAGCGAGCTTGGCAAAAGATGGGGGCTTAATTCCACAACAGTATGCCATGAAGCAAGACGAGTACTTGAACAACTAAAAAAAGAAGGGCATAAATTAGGAAAACTTGTTCAAGGGGGAAGTCCTGACCAAAAAGCAGAAATTGATTTTGATTGAGCAAAAAGTATTTTCTCTTCCTAAAAGAACCAACAATTTCAAAAGGTTAAACTTAATAACTAAAAACCCATTTATTACTGGATGAAAAATAATATCAAGAACAAAAAAAGTGCTTTGAGTAGTACTAAGGAAAAGAGGGGCGAGCGGAGCGCCGCGATTGAAATACACAAAAAAAGTCTTGTAATGAACTTAATTTTATTAGTCTTTTCAGTTGGTATTTGTTTTATCGCCGCCGCGATAGGCTCATTGTTTACAATAGCAAATATTCCTGCTTGGTACGCTACACTCGCAAAACCGTTTTTTGCGCCCCCAAACTGGCTCTTTGGACCAGCATGGACTGTATTATATTTCTTGATGGGAGTATCGCTTTATTTGGTTTTGAAGAAAGTAAATTTAAGAAAAATTCTGGGAAGAATTGCAATAGAACTTTTTGCGCTCCAATTATTGTTGAACGTATTCTGGTCAATACTGTTCTTCGGACTCAAAAGCCCTTTTTTAGGAGTGCTTGGAATAGTCGCTTTATGGTTCTCAATAGCCGGGACAATTATTTCTTTTAAAAGAATTTCAAGAAAAGCAATGTATTTACTTGTACCCTATATTTTGTGGGTAAGCTTCGCTTCAGCATTAAATGCGGCAGTGTGGGTGCTAAATCCCTGATGAAAAATTTAAATACTCCTGATGCGTTAACTATTATGAAGTGTTTAATTCATGCCTCCAAAATCTCTTTTACCAAGTCAAAAAGCCCCTCAAGAAGAATCAAGAATTAATTGGGTAAAAGTTGCGCCCCCGAAAAAATCTTTAAAGTCGCTAGGACGAATGCTCAAAATATCAGACAGGTTAAATAAGGCAGGAAGAATAGGAATTCATGGAGCAGTAGGATTTTCTATTGCAGCATTTTTAGTGGGCCAACCAGAATATCTTAGCCAAAGATTAAACGCTTCGTTAGTACTTGCGGGGCTTTCAGTACTTCTTGAAGTCCAAAGCACAAAACTAAGAGACCTGATTTTTGCGAAATGTATTGGAAAACCAAGGGTCTCAAGAGAACTAATGAAATACATGAAGAATGAACAATCCCTTCAAACCCTTTATGTTCTCGGAAAAGGCAGATATAACATTACAGAAAAAGAAGCGCTTAAAGCATTATTTCAAAGAAAAGCGAATCAAATGGACAAAGGCTTTGCTAATAGAGCATTAAAGAGGGAAACCGAAAGACTAAAAATTGAACTTAGCGAACTGGCAAAGAAAAATAAAAAATAGCATAAAAACTGTGTTAAATATTTTTCTTTTTCTGAAAAGTACTTTGTCACCAAGCACTTTTACCTTTTTGAAGCATCCATAATACTTTGTTCAGTTGAAGAACGCTTTGACTTAAGCCAACGCTCGTTAGCCGCTACTTCTCTCTCCATTTGCGCGCTTAATTCTCTCTTTTCAATTGGTTTAGTTTTATCAGACATAAGGATATTATGATAACAAGAGCATATATGGTAGTCGGTTAGGAAATTTGGGTTAAAGGGAAGGTTCTAAAAATGAAGTAATATTTCTTTGCCTTTATTTCCTTGAATAGGTATTTATATTTGATTGTCGCTTTTATTGCATGATGCTTAGTAAGTTAATTTCTTTGTTGTTTTTTCTAATTCTTTTTAGCTGTGCACTTGCTGGTTCTACTTTTGATTTGAATTCAGCGGCGAGTTATGCATTAAGGTATTATGGGGGAGCGGCGGGTGACCAATTAGGGGCTAATGGTGGCGCAGGTTTGAGTGTTCAGTTGGTTAGTGTTGATGGAGGGGATTATAACAATGATTTGTTATTGACTGATTCGAATGCCATTATTAATAATAAAGTTAGTGCAGGAGCTGTTTATTTATTTAAAAATGTTGACACTAGCACTGGCTCAAAAAACCTTGGCGAAGGGGTTTATGATGTAATGTGGAACGGGGGAGCGGCTAGTGATAAGTTAGGAAATACTTATAGTTCGGGTTTGGGTGTACAGCTCGTGAATGTTGATGGTGGGGGTTATTCTAATGATTTGCTGCTGACTGCCCCATATGCTGATGTTAATAGCAAGACGGATGTTGGTGTAATATATTTAGTTAAGAATATTGATGGTTTGAGTGGGGCAAAGGATTTGAATGATTTGAGTAATTTTGATGTTAGATGGAATGGGGGCGCAGCAAGTGATTTTTTAGGGCGTGTTGGGAGTTCCGTTTTGGGTGTTCAATTGGTGAGTATTGATGGTGGCGTGTATTCTAATGATTTGTTAATAACTGCCCCATACGCTGATGTCAACAGGACGAATAGTGGTGCGGTTTATTTGATAAAAAATATTGATGGTTTGAGTGGTGCGAAGGATTTGAATAGTTTGAGTAATTTTGATGTTCGGTGGAATGGAGGAGCGGCAAATGACTATTTAGGTATTGGTGCGGGTTTGGGTGTTCAATTGGTTAATGTTGATGGAGGAGCATATTCTAATGATTTGTTATTGACCGCTTATCTAGCTGATGTTAATGGTTTGACTGATGCTGGTGCGGTTTATTTGATTAAGGGTGTTGATGGTTTGAGTGGTGCTAAGGATTTGAGTAGTTTGAGTAATTTTGATGTTAGATGGAGTGGAGGCGCGGAAATTGACAAATTAAGTAATACTAACCTTTCCGGTTTGGGTGCTCAATTGGTGAATGTTGATGGGAATGCTTATTCTAATGATTTGTTATTGACCGCTTATGCAGCTGATGTTAATAGTAAGGGTGATGCAGGTGCGGTTTATTTGATTAAAAATATTGATGGTTTGAGTGGTGCAAAAGATTTGAGTAGTTTGAGTAATTTTGATGTTGAATGTTGATGGGAATGCTTATTCTAATGATTTGTTATTGACCGCTTATGCAGCTGATGTTAATAGTAAGGGTGATGCAGGTGCGGTTTATTTGATTAAAAATATTGATGGTTTGAGTGGGGTAAAGGATTTGAGTAGTTTGAGTAATTTTGATGTTAGGTGGAATGGGGGAGTGACAAGTGACCGGTTAGGATATGGCTCGGGTTTGGGTGTACAGTTAGTAAATGTTGATGGGAATGCTTATTCAAATGATTTACTATTAACTGCTGCGAATGCTGATGTTAATGGTTTGACTGATAATGGTGCGGTTTATTTGATTAAAAATATTGATGGTTTGAGTGGGGCAAAGGATTTGAGCGATTTGAGTAATTTTGATGTTAGGTGGAATGGGGGTCCAACAAGTGACAATTTAGGGCGCACCGATTCTTCGGGACTAGGTGTTCAATTAGTAAATGTTGATGGGAAT
>JAPLVQ010000079.1 GCA_026397035.1 Candidatus Iainarchaeum sp. | reverse complement strand
TTGAATTGATATTTTTAAAAAATGGGTTGATTTTTTAGCGATAAATAATTTAATGAAAAGATTAATGAAAGCACGGTGGGTTTTTTGGCGGGAATAATTGATGCACTAGTTGGAATATCACAGTTCCTGCCTGAAATAAAGAAACCCGAAAAAGAAGTGACTTTTAAAAATAAATTACTTTGGACGCTGATAGCGCTTTTAATTTTCTTTGTACTGGCGAACATAAGACTGCTTGGGCTTGACACAATGTCGCAAAGCGTGCAGCAAATAATGTTTGCGCAAACACTGCTTGCAAGTGAAATGGGAACATTAATCACAGCCGGAATCGGGCCGATTGTAATGGCGTCAATCTTTTTGCAATTATTTTCGGGAGCAAAACTAATCAAACTTGATTTAGGGAGCCAAGAAGGAAGAGCAAAATTCCAGCAATTACAAAAGTTACTTGCAATAATTCTCTGCTTTGTGGAAGGATTTATTTACGTCGCAAGCGGATTACTTGCCCCAATGAACGGCTTTTTAGGAATTCCGAGCTTTGGCTGGACAATATTATTGACACTTCAAATAGCAATCGGTTCGCTAATATTATTATACTTAGATGAAATAGTCTCAAAATATGGAATAGGTTCAGGAGTAAGTTTATTTATTGCAGCAGGAGTGACAGGCGCACTCTTTTGGAGTGTATTCTTGCCTCCAATAGATAGTATAACAAATCCAGCACTTGCGACAGGAGGAATGCTTTGGAGAACGTTTACTACTGGAGATCCGACGTTATTACTTCCAGTGGTCGGGGTAATTGCAATCTTCCTTGTTGTAGTATTCGCTGAAGGAATGCATGTAAACATTCCAATAACAATGGGACACCGCGGGACAGGCGGAAGATATCCTGTAAAATTCCTTTATGTAAGCAACATGCCGGTAATACTTGCAATGGCGCTTTTTATGAATGTTCGGTTATGGGCGCTATTTGTTGCAAAAGTTCCAATACTAGGGCAATTAATGGATGGCTTATCCTGGGCAGTGCAAATACCAAATATTGGCGGATTAAGTCTCTTTCATGGACTAATTTTACAAGGACTAACCCAATCAACATTAATTTCAATAGCTCAGGCAGTGATTTTCCTAGTATTATTGATAATAGCTTGTATTGTGTTTGGCTGGTTCTGGGTACAAATGGGTAACCAAAGCACACAAGCGGTAGCCGGACAACTAGAAAGAGCGGGAATGCAAATACCAGGATTTAGAAGAGACAAGAGAGTAATAGAAAAAGTACTTGAAAGATACATCCCCCCGATAACAATCCTTGGCTCAATATTTGTTGCATTACTATCAGGACTTGGAGACTTTGTTCTGGCTGGAGTAACTAGCGGAACAGGAATATTACTAACAGTAGGAATAATTTATCGTTTCTATGAAGAAATAGCAAAGACACAACAGGAATTCCTTTCAAAAATAGTGGGGAATCTGGCTTAAAAGCATTAAGAATTAATGAGTCTTGACTGAAGAATCAAAGATGTTTTAGACGTAATAAAAGAGGAATTTGAGTGAAATAGAAGAGTAATTGAATTGGAATAGAATATGAATTTAAGTGGAGTAAAAATTGAATTGATGAGTAAAGGGTAGTTTTTATTGGTCCTCTTAGGAACCTTTTAAAACGTTGCCTTTAAGGAAATAATTAACTGGTGAGCAGGTAATAGGGTGGCAGTTTGGAACCGATACAAATAATAGCATTGGTTACATTCGGTGTTTCTGCACTATCAAGAATACTGCAGAGAAAACTTGTTGACAGAAAAAAAGTAAAAAACATACAACGAGAAACAAAAGAAATGCAAAAAAGAATGAAAGAATTAATTAAAGGCGGTGAATCCAGAAAAAAAGAACTTGACGAATTACAAATGCAAATGCTGAAGAAACAAAACGAACTCATGATACCAAATATGAAAGTAAGCATGGTTTCGCTTCCAGTATTTTTAATTTTGTTATTTTTCTTGAGAAGCTGGTTTGAGAATGTTGCGTTAATATCCCCTATACCGGTAATTCAGTTTGTGAACTGGGTACCAGTAGCACTCACAACAACACCAGGATATTATGAAGCATACATTTCGTATTCATTAATATTTACGGCAATTTTGATGATAGTTGAAAGAATTTATGACACAGTAAGACATCCTGAAGAAATGAAAGCTGAAAAAGAAAGAAAAGAAAATGAGAAACGCGAAGAAGCAAAAATGAGAGAAGAGAAAGAAATTGACGGAAATAAAATTGAAGGGAAAGAATCAGTAGTAGGGAAAAATGAAGTTAAGGGAAATGAAGTTAAGGGAAATGAAGTTAAAGTAAACGAAAATATTTAGTAAATTAAAATTTATTTGGTGTGAAAAATGGTTTCTCCTGAAAAAAGAAGAATGCAATACAAGACAAAGAGAACCCCTTCAGGATCAAAGAGAGAATACTTTAAAGGAAAGCACAAAAAAATAAAATGCGCAATGACAGGAAAGGTATTGGCTGGAGTTCCACACGAAACAAAAACTGGGATGAGATCAAAAAGTAAAACCCAGAAAAGACCAAGTGTTCCATTTGGGGGAGTGCTTTCGGCAGAAGCAAGAGAAGAAGTATTTATTGAAATGGGGAAAGTGCTTGCAGGAATAAAAGAAATTGATGAAGTTGACGAACGCCACAGAAAATATGTTAAACAAGTAATGAAAAGAGCAGAGGTTGAATAAAATGGAAATAGGAAGCGTTTGCATTAAAACAAAAGGACGCAAAGCTGGAAGCACAGTAGTGGTGCTATCAAAAACCGAAAAAGGAAAAGTCCTTGTGGACGGGCCAAAAGTAAAGCGAAAAGAATGCAATGTATTACATTTATTTCCAATAGGAAAAGAAGTAAAAATAAAAGAAGGAGCAGGACACGAAGAAGTTGTAAAAGCGCTGAAAGCAGTTTTTTGAGTGAGTAAAAAATAAAAAAAGGAAATTAATTTTTGAAGTAAAATGTTGAGAGTGAATGAAAATGGCTGAATTCAATTATATTGTACGTGTAATAGGAAAGGATCTTGACGGCACAAAAAGTGTAGAGTCTGGGCTTCAAGGAATAAAAGGAATCGGGCAAAGAATGGGCGGACTAATTGCAGGACAATTTAGAAAAGAAACAGGGGCGCCAGTAGAAAAAAGACTTGGAGAGCTTGAAACAGCTGAAATAAAAAAAATTGAAGAAATAATTAGTGCTCCAGAAAAACACGGGTTGCCACAATGGACTTTAAATAGAAGAAATGATATTGAAACAGGAAAAGACAAACATATAACAATGAATGATTTGGCGTTCTCACTAAGAAATGATTTAACAAGAATGGCTGAAATCAAATCATATAAAGGATTAAGACATATGTGGGGACTACCAGTAAGAGGACAAAAAACAAAGAGCAAACACAGAGGAAAAGGCGGGGTAGTTGGAGTAGCAAAAAAAGATCAGGCAAAACCGGGGGCAAAACCAGTTCCTGTAAAAGAAGCGAAGAAATGAAAATGATTTTGTTAGGTAAATTTGATTGAATAATGTGATTTGATATGGGCGATCCAAAAAAGAAACGAAAACAATACGAAAGACCAAGAAGGTCGTTTCAAAAAGAAAGAATAGAAAAAGAAAGGGACTTAAAGAAAATTTACGGGTTAAAGAACAAAAGAGAACTCTTTAGAGCAGAAACAATAATCAGAACAAAACGCACAACCGCAAGAAAACTCTTGGCGCTGGCACTTGAAACAAGGCTAAAAAGAGAAAAAGAGCTTCTTGATGCGCTAAAGATAATGGGCGTATTAAGAGCAAGTCCATCGCTTGATGATGTTTTAATATTAACACCAGAAGCACTTCTTGAAAGAAGACTGCAAACAATAGTATGGCGAAAAGGAATGGCAAATACTCCTCAGCAAGCGAGACAATTTATAGTACACGGGCACATTTCAGTAAATGGGGTAAAAATTGACAGACCAGGTTATATAGTAACAGCAGATGATGAAGACACAATAACTTGGTACGGACAGGAAATGATGTTTGAACAGAAAAAGAAAACCGCAAAAAAGGATTCAAAAATAGTTTCAAAACAAGATGAACTCAAAAAAGAATTTGAGGCCGCAAAACCAAAAGAAACTGAAGAAGAAAAAGCAAAAGTAGTGAAAGAATAAAGGTGAATGAAAAATGGCTGAAACAAGAGCAATAGTCCACATATATGCGACACATAATAATACAATGCTTCTACTAACAGACTTGACTGGCGCAGAAACTATAGCAAAAGCGACAGGCGGAATGGAAACAAAAGCACAACACAAAGAAGGATCTCCATATGTGGCGATGAAATTGGCTGAAAATATAGCGAATGCAGCAAAAGAAAAAGGAATGCGCGAAATTTTTATTAAAGTAAGAGGACATGGGGGAAACAGAAGCCCTTCACCTGGAACCGGGGCAGAAGCGGCGATAAGATCCCTAACAAGAAACGGACTAAGAATAGTTTCAATTGAAAACGTTACACCCCTGCCTCATGATGGGTGCAGAAAACAGAAAAAGTTCAGAGGAAAATCACAAAAGTAAATGAAGTAAATTTTATTGGTTTGATTAAAGAAAGCATTTTGAAGTAAATATGTTTTTTGAGAATGAAGATTGGTTAAGTAGTAAATGATTGAAGAAATAATGATTGAAGAAATAATGGTTGAAAAAATAATTATTGAGCGTGAATGAATATGGATGTAAAAAAGGTTTATGAAGACGGTAATGTTGCAAAATACCTTGTGAAAGGAACAAACTACACTTTCATGAACACCATAAGACGGACAATAATGACTAATGTTCCATGCCTTGCAGTAGAATCGGTGCAGATATACGAAAATGATTCAATAGTATTTGACGAAATGCTCTCAAACAGGCTCGGGCTTTTGCCTATAAAAACCGATGTAAAAGGATACAAAAAAGGAGACACTGTAAAGCTTGTTCTTGAAAAAACAGGACCGGGAATTGTTACAAGCAAAGACATTAAATGCACTGATCCAAAGATTGAAGTTGCTGAGAAAAAAATTCCAATTACAAAACTCGGAAAAGAACAGAACATAAAAATAGAAATGACTGCTGTAATGAATACAGGGGATGAAAGCGCAAAATTCCAGCCAGCAATAGTGTCCTATAATGAAATGATAGAAATAAAAAATGACAAAAATCATGATACTAAAGCAATACTTCTTGAAATGCCAAAAGGAAGCATAGAAGTAAAAGCGGGAAAATTGTTTTTTACAGACCCTTACAATGTCGAACACCAAAACCAGCACCTTGATATACTTAAGAAACACGGTGTGAAATTTGAGTTCAGTAGCACAGATTTTGTACTATCAATAGAATCAACAGGACAAATGACACAAAAAGAAGTGCTAGAAATGACAATTAGTCAATTAGTAGCAAAACTAGATGAATTTGAAGAACAAATAAAGAAATTATAAAAAATAATTTACATTTACAAGTACAGCACAAAGTGCAGTACTCAAAGCCGGAAAAGTTAAGTCGGCTTTTTTGGGTAGTGCGTTTAAAAAATGCGCCCCCTAAGAGCCAAAAAAACGGCTTGGCAGGGGTTCCCGAGCGGACAAAGGGGCAGGACTTAAGGAGCCTTGTTAAGGCTCGCGAAAGAATTTGTACTTTCTTTGAAAGTACAGAAATCATTTGTGAGAAGAGCAAGGGGAATTTGAGTAATCCTGTGGCTTAGTGCCTTCAAGAGTTCGAATCTCTTCCCCTGCATATAGTAATGGAGAAATAAGATTAGAAATAAAAATAATGTTTAGAAGAAAAGCAAAAAATTGATGAAAAAGTGAAAAAATATGGCAAAAAAACTTGAAACGATAAAGCTCATTGCGGTCCTTGAAAAAGCGGCTAAAGCAACAAAGAAAGAAATCTGGTCAGATTTAGCGCTAAGATTACAGGGTCCTTCAAGAGGAATGCCTATTGTGAATTTAGACAAACTGAATAATGAAGCGAGGAAAAATGAAGGAAAAATACTTATTGTTCCTGGAAAAATACTTTCAAAAGGAGAAATAACAAAAAAACTTATTATTGCTGCAGTTAGCATATCAGAAGGTGCCAAGAAGAAAATAAACGCGAAAGGCGAATTTATGACACTTGAAGAACTCGCTAAAAAAGCAGAGAAAATAAAAGTTTCAGATTTAATAATTATAAAATAATGGTGTTGATTATGATGATAGTAAATGTAAAAGGACTTATTGCAGGAAGGGTTGCGACAAAAATAGCAAAAGCAATAATTAATGGCGAAAAAGTTATTGTATTAAAAGCCCAAGACTTAATAATTACTGGTAATAAAGACAATATTATTGAAAAATTTAAAGTAAGAGTTAATGCTGCGGTAAAATCAAATCCGAATTACGGGCCAAAATACTCGAGAATTCCAAGCAGAATGTTTAGAAAAATGGTAAGAAGCATGCTTCCTACAAAACAAAACACAAAAGACACTATGATAAAAAGTTTAATGGTGTATAATGAAACTCCTGCGGAATTTGCTCACGAAAAAGCTATTACTTATGAAGAATTTAAGTTCAATGAAAGGAATAATGCAATGACTCTAAAAGAGATTGCAGAGCAATTAGGCGGAAAATGGTAGAAAATAAAGGTGTTTTTGAATGGAAGATGAAAAGAAAATTAAACCAGCTGCAAAAAGAGCCGGAATGACAGTAAAAGCAAAGAAAAAAACCGCGGTAGCAAGAGCAGTTATAAGAAAAGGAAAAGGAACTGTAAAAGTAAATAAAATGGGCATAAATATTTACGCTAAAGGGTATGTCAGAGAATTAGTTCTTGAACCAATAAGACTTGCAGGAGAAGCAGCAAAAGAATTTGATATTGATGTGAATGTTACAGGCTCAGGATTCATGAGTCAAGCGGTAGCAGTACGTTCTTGCATTGCAAAAGCCTTAGCAAAAGCAAAAGGCAAGAAACTCAAGGATTTATTCACAGCATATGATAGAAACTTGCTTGTTGATGATGTTAGAAGAGTGGAAAGCAAAAAGCCGCTCGGAAGAAAAGCAAGAAAGAAAAAGCAGCACAGCAAAAGATAAACTCTTGGATTGTGAAAAGATTGTATTTATGGTGATAAAATGATTGTGCCAATAAGATGTTTTTCATGCGGAAAAGCCGTTTCGGGCGTTTATCTTGAATTTAAGGAAAGAGTAGAGAAAGGGGAAGACGCCGGAAAAGTACTTGATGATCTGAAAATTAAAAGGTACTGCTGCAGAAAAACACTTTTAACCCACACTGAATTAATGGACGAAATGATGAAGTATTCAAAGTAAATCAAATTAGGCAGGAAGAATTGAACTGTTAAAGCTATAATGATTGATGAGTTGAAAGTCATTGAAAACAAGAAGTGGTTTTATGGAAGAAAAAGTTGTTGAAAAAGAAATAAAGCAAGAATTCGAAGACAGCGAGTTATACAAAGGCAAGGACCTCTTAACAGATATAGAAGTATATCTAAAGAGCGGAATACACATCGGAACAAAGATGAAAACGGGCGAAATGAGAAGATACATATTTAAGAAACGAAATGACGGATTAATGGTTTTCAATATTGAAACAATTGATAAGAGACTACGAATGATATCAAAAATGCTTGCAAAATTTCAAGGGAAAGATATAGTTGTGGTGGCAAGAAGATTATACGGGCACAAACCGGCAAGAAAAATGGCTGCAATGATTGGTGCAAAAGAATTTGTTGGAAGATTTATTCCAGGAACATTCACAAACCCACAAGCGAGAATATTTTATGAACCAAAAATTATTCTAATTACAGATCCGATGGCTGACGGACAGGCGCTAAAAGAAGCAACTGAATTAGGGATACCTGTGGTAGCAATTGCAGGAAGCGAGTCTCCATTGAAAAATGTTGACTTAGTAGTTCCAGCAAACAATAAAGGAAGAAAAGCACTTGCACTAATTTATTATTTACTTGCGAGAGAAGTACTTGTAGAAAGAGGCGAAATATCAAGAGACGCATTTAGCGTACAAGTAAATGACTTTGAGCAGGAAATTGATGAAAATTTGGAAGAAAGAGCAAAAAAAGCTACTTTAACAAGATTCCGCCGCAGACCGCAAGGCGGAATGCGAAGACCAAGATACTAAGCTGAAGAAAGTTTTTTTTAGAATGGGAAAGACTCCCTGAACATTTTTTGGATTCTTCTATATTTTTCAGAATTTTTTTATTCTTTTGCGTCAACAATACTGCGCGGTCTAGCGAGACCCGCAGATAAGTTGACGCGCTAATTATTTCTTAAGGTCTGTGTTAATGTTAAGTGTCGCGCGCAGCGCCGCTGGAGCGGCGCTCAAGATCGCGACAG
>JAPLVQ010000090.1 GCA_026397035.1 Candidatus Iainarchaeum sp. | reverse complement strand
CTTTTGCTTCAAGGCGTTTTATTACTCGGTGTACTTGTACTTTGTTTAGCCCGGTTTCTTTGGTTAATTGGCTTTGAGTGAGTGAGTAGTTGTTTCTTTTTAACATGTCAATAACTTTCTTTTCATCAGGTAATAGGAACATATCAGCGGCTTCTTCGCGTATCTTTTTTATTTCTTTTTCGCGTGTAATGGTTAGTATAGTGTATCCTGCGGCGAGAGAGATTATTCCGCTTATTAAAAATGCGATTGAAAATGGGGAAGTGATTAGTCGCATAGGATTAAATTCCGGTCTTTGCATGGGAAAAGAGTGATTTAAATCTCGTGCTTCAATAATATTGTGATCAAAGTCTCTTAGCTGCACTGCTGGAGAGAATGTAGAAGAGAATATTGTTCCTCCGCTCCAGAATGCAGTGTATACATCGAGCGCGAAAAGGATTATAGCAAACCCCCCGTAAAGGAAGCAAATCCACATTATTAAAGAATGCCTTTTTGTTAATATTTTGCTTGTTTCAGCTGGTTTCATGTTTCATCACGTTTCAAAGCACTGTAATAACAGTCTTTTTTCGTTACACATTGTTACACAAAGGGTTAATAAGGGTTGCGCCGCAATATTAACACACAAAATTGTTGTTGGTGAAAAAAGGTCTGGCGAAACTGAAGCTGAATAAGTGGCGGTCGAAGGATAGTAAGTAATATTTAGAGTAAATTAATATTTAAAGTAAATTAATTAGTTTGGCCGAGTAAAGTTGAATTGTTTAGAATTTGTTTTTATGAATATTGGAAAAAGTATTTCAAAAAGAGAATCAGGTTCGGGAGTTGCAAGAAAATCTTCTGTGGCTGTAAGGCGCACAGTGGGTGCGAAAGTGGTTCTTGATGTTAAGGATGCATGGAAGATTTATGGTATGGACGGTGTGCAGGTTAGCGCGGTTAAGGGGATTAATATTAGGATTAATGAAGGCGAGTTTGTGGCTATTATGGGTGCTTCTGGTTCGGGTAAATCAACCACACTTAATATAGTTGGGGCACTTGATATTCCTACTAAAGGAATTGTTCTTCTTGACGGGGTTGATATTACAAAGCTTTCCGAATCGGCTCTTGCGAGGATTAGGGGGCTAAAAATTGGTTTTATTTTCCAGGCGTTTAATTTGTATCCTTCGCTTTCGGTTTATGAAAATATTGCTCTGCCTATGAGGATTCATGAGTTTAGTGAGAGTGAAATCTCAAAAAAAGTTCCTGAGTTGATTAAAAAAGTGGGTTTAGCGCACAGGGAGCATCATTTGCCTTCCCAGCTTTCAGGCGGGGAGAGGCAGAGGGTTGCTGTTGCTCGCGCCCTTTCTACTAGCCCTTCAATGATTCTTGCGGATGAGCCTACGGGGAATCTTGATTCAAAAACCAGTTTGGAAATAATGGACATGTTTAAGGAATTGAATGAGAAGGAAGGAAAAACAATTGTTTTAGTGACGCATGAGCATGATATAGCGGCTTTTGCGCATAGAGTTATTACATTAAGAGACGGTTTAGTCGTTTCTGATAAGGAACAGAAGGTGGTTGTGTGAAAGGGATTAGTAAAAAGTTTTGGACAATATTTTTAGGGGTGCTTTTGTTAGCCTTGGTTCTGCCTGGGGTTTGGAGTGCGGACAGCACCGGCGCGGATTATTTATATTTGGGTTCGGTTTCTGCCCCGCGTTTTTTGCCCGCGTCAATTAATGCAGGGGATGTTGTGAACATGAGTGTTGATGTTACCAATAATGGTTCAGCGCTTTCAATGATTGATGTTAACGCATCAATTGAATCGAATAATTATATTGAAGTAATAGTTGGGAGTAATTCAGTGAAAGAAATTGGACCTGGTTCTGCAACTACTTTTGTTCTTAAGTTTAAAGTAAAGGCTGGTACTCCTGCCGGGTTTTATTCGCTTTTATTGAACATGCATTATTTGCGTGATGGAACTTTGGTGGCTCAAGAGACAACGATTTCTGTTCCTGTTGGGGTTAGTCAGAATAATTTAATAGTTGAACTTAATCCTAAATCAATTAATCCTGGTAATCAGTCAACATTAATTTTTTCAGTAACTAATCCGAGTGAGAATTCTATTTCGGGGGTTTTGTTTACTTGGTCTGCAAGCGGGGGGCTTGTTCTTCCGTTAGGTTCTGATAACAGAAAATTTATTTCAAGGATTAATGCAGGCGAGACGGTTGATTTTAATTATTCGGTCGCCGCTGATCCAAATATTACAACCGGAATTTATCCATTAACGGTTTCTTTAGCATATATTGATTCAAATGGGGCAAAGACCCAGAGTTCGAGTGTGGGTTTGATTGTTGGCGGAGCGACTGATTTTGATGTGAGTTCGGATTATTCTTCAACAGGGCAATTATCTTTTAGTGTCGCTAATATTGGCTCGAATAATGCTGGGTCTGTAATTATTAAACTGTTGCGCCAGCCTAATTTAACTATTTCGGGAACCGATACGGTAATTATTGGGAGTTTAAATAAAGGGGATTATTCCATTGCGAGTTTTAATGTTACTGCTCAGTCAGCTGATTTGAATGCTGCTGCTAATGTGAGAAGAACTGGTCAAGGTACTGGTGCTGGCGGTAATGGTTCTGCAGGTTCTGGCGTTGGTGCTCAAAATACCGGTGCTTTAAGTACCGGTATTCAGGGAAGTAGTGATCAGAATTTTAACCCTCAAGGTACTGGAGTGCAGGGTGTTAATAGATTTGGTGCTGGGACACAGGGGCTTGGCGGGCAGGGGCAGTTTGTAGTTGATATTTTCTACACTGATACTACTGGCGAGAGGCAGCATGTTCAAAAGAATTTCCAGTTGAATTCTCGCGTTTCTGGAACTGGAACATTTGCCGGCAGAGGAACTGGTGGAGTAGGCTCTTTGGGTACTGATTGGATGGTAATTGCTGCGGCTTTTGCGATAATAGTTGTCGCTGGAATTATTTACAATAAAAAAGTTGCTAAGAAGTCTTGGAAGAGATTTGCAATGTTTGCTACTGTTGTGATAATAATCACGGCACTCGTTTTGTATTTTGCTCCAAGCAATTTAGTTCCAACAGTTCTTGCGGTATTAATTGTCGCGGGGGCTGTTATTGGTTTTTTCTTTAAGGCGAAGCAGAAAGCGTTGAAGTAGAAAACTAAAAGTAGAAGACTAAAAGCGAGTCAGAAAAAACTGAGTCGGAAGATTGAAAGTAAATAAGAAAATTAAAGTGAGGAAAAGAGTTATAATGTGAGTAAAAGGGGTATGTGGGTAAGAAAAATTTAATTTGGATATAAAAAGTTTGAAGTGAATAAGACAAGTTTGAAGTGGATTATTTGAAGTGAAGCGCGTGGATTGATTTTGGGGAGGTGTTTTGATTGAAGGTTAAAGATTCTGTAAAGCTTTCGGTCAATAGTATTCTTCACCGAAGATTGCGCGCTTGGCTTACCCTCTTAGGGATAATAATAGGCGTTGCTGCGGTTGTTTCTATTGTTTCAATTGGTAATGGTGCGCAGGCGAGCGTGAATGAGAGGCTTTCTGGTTTTGGAGCAGATATTATTACAATGACGACTGGTTTTAATCGTGCTGGTAGTTTTGGCGGGGCGGCTCGCGGGGAAATAGATATTCCTAGCCTTGGCGGGGGTGGGGGAGGTCAGTGTGGTGGTGTTCGTACGACTTCTTCAAATACGAAAACTCCTGTTCTTACAAGTCAGGATGTTGCGATTATTAGCGGGAACCCAGATGTTCTCGCAGTGAATCAGATTGTTTCGGGCAGGAGTTCCTTAGTTTTTGGTTCGCAGACAATTAATACAAGCATTCAGGGAATTAATCCAAATACTTGGATAAAAACTACAAATATAACCCTCGCTTCAGGAAGATTACTCGGCGCTTCTGATTCACGTTCAGCAGTTATTGGGTATAATTTGGCGAACACTTCATTTAAAACACCTATAACACTTGGCAGGAAGATTGACATTAATGGTGTCGCATTTACTATTGTAGGGACTTTACAAAAGAGTGGTTCGGGTTTTGGCGGAGGCGGGAGTGATTCAACTGTGTATGTTACTTATACTGCTGCTTGGGATGTTGTGGATGTTAATAGGAATAATTATTCGTCCATTCAAATTAAAGTAAAGGACGCGAGTTTGGCGACTATTGATGTTAATGTTCTTACTCAATCATTACTACTTTCGCGTAAGGTTACTGGTGGCAGGCAGGATTTTACACTTACTTCTACAGAAGCGATTCAGCAGCAAATCCAGTCAGTTACCCAGACACTTACTTTGTTTTTGGGTGCGATTGCGGCGGTGTCGCTTTTAGTGGGCGCTGTTGGAATAGCAAATAGTATGTTTACTTCTGTTCTTGAAAAAACGCGTGAGATTGGGTTTTGGATTAATTGGCGGGATAATTGGAGTAATTATTGCTTTCATTTTAACTAGTAGTCTTAACTTACTTGGGGTTGGGCTTGGAATGGGTATTGGTGGAGGACCAGGAAGTGGGGGAGTCTCAATGTTAATAACTCCCGACCTAATAATTTTTGCGATTGTTTTGTCCACTATAATCGGGATAGTTTCAGGAATAATGCCCGCGCGCGGCGCATCAAAAATGCGTCCTGTTGATGCGTTGAAGTATGAGTAAAATCAGTATAAATAAAATTAGTTTGAGAAAATAAAGCTAAATAAGATTTATTCAATCAAATTGAAATTCAATCGAATTGAATTTAGCAAGAAGGAAGTGGTGGTAATGAAAAAAATAATTAATTTTAATGTCATGGCAATAGTTCTGCTTCTTGCGGGATTATTTTTGTTTTTTGGCTGTACAAGCGATTCAAATGCTAACCAAGTGTTTGGGCAGTCTTCGTCGCAATTGCAAAATTATACTCTCGCTGATGTTGCAGCGCACAATACACCAAACGATTGCTGGATAGCAATTGACGCAAATGTGTATAATTTTTCTGGGATGATGAGTAACCCAAACAATACTCAAAACACAACTTTGCCAAATTCATCTTCTCATAACTCAACAACCCCTAATTCACTTCCTGCAAATAATTTCGCTAGTCAAATTGTTTCCCAATGTGGTACTGATGCTACAGAGTTTTTCAAGAACCGAAACTCCTTAGCTGGGGCTGATTTTAACTCCCAGCGCAGGGACTTTAACGGTTCAAGACCGGATTTTAATGGCTTTCGCCCTGATAGAAACTTTCCTCAAGGACAAAGACTGAGCGGGACTGGTGGCGGGAATAGAAACGGCGGCGGATTCGGAAGAGTATTAATTGGAAAGATTGTACAGTAATTTTTTGGGAAGTTAAGTTAGGCTGTACTTTAATGCGTCATTATTTCCATTGTTTTTCTTCTATACCCTTTCCATTTAATTTTGTATTCTCGCGCCCATCTTTTCTTAATAAATTCAAATAGTTCCATTGCCTGTTTTTTTCTTAACTTTTGTGCGGAGTTGGATTCAGGCATCGCCCTGATAAATTTATGAAGTTTTGGTATGTTAATCCAAGAAACTTCAAAAAAAACAAATCTTGGTCTATTGCCCTTTCTTCTTAAACCAACATTCATCATTTGTGAATTGGGGTGAATTCCGCTTTCTTCAAAAATGCGCTCGGCTTGCTGAAATACTTTGTAGTAATGCTTGTTTTCGAATGCTGTAAAATAATGGAAAGTTGTCGATTTGTACAAATAATATTTTTCGATTACATTTTGGCTTTCTAGGGTAAGTGGAACTTTTTTTGAGTAAGTGACTCTTGAAGTTGTTTCTCCATGCGGTCTGTGTTCTTTTTCAACTCCTGACGCGATAATTAGTGGGAAGTTTTTTGGGTAGAGCAGGTG
>JAPLVQ010000119.1 GCA_026397035.1 Candidatus Iainarchaeum sp. | reverse complement strand
GCGGAGTGGGGAATTGCAAATGATTCTTTATTCTTGCAATATGTTGTCATGGGCAAACCAAAAGCATTTTTGATTAAAGACAAAGTATTCGCTGAAACGTTCCGACAAACATTTGACCGGCTCTGGGAAACTGCAAAAGAATAACTTGAATCAATAACTGTTTAGGTTTTGAATTATTTATTACGCTTGAAGAACGAGCGCAGGTTAAAACAACCTGTTACACAGTTTCGAGGGAAGAACGGCAATTTGGGCAAGTATATGAAACATGGCTAAGCAACTTGATTAAACAGGGTTAATATTATTGTTTCTCAAGGAGCCATTTACATGCAGGAATAAACTTTATCTTTGCTTTTGCCCCAAACCATTCATGTTCTTCTTCTGCTTCATAATCGTTTGTTACAACTAAAAGATTTTTGCATTTGGTTTCTTGACTAGCATTTATTAGAGCGCGAACTTCACGTTTTTTTGTTTCAGGATTTTTTGGATCATAACAAGCTTGTATTAATTGAATTACTTTTAACTCCTTTTTTACTACAAAATCCACTTCTTCTTTTTGTTGATTTTTCCAATAATAAATATCAAGTTGCCCATCTAATTGTTGCTTTTTCAGATGAATAGCAACCACATTCTCCAATAATTTTCCTAAATTTTGCGATGCTTGAAATGCCTTAGCATAAATAAGCCCATTATCAAAGCAATAAATTTTTTTACTTTGAGCTTGTTGCTTGGTTTTAAACGAAAAATTATTTATAATAAAGAAAAGATAGGCTTCTTCCAAATAACCCAAATATTTTTGCGCAGTTAAATGACTTTTGAGTCCTATTGCAGCCGATGTTGCTGTGTGAGAGAATTCTGTTCCCGCATTAGACAACAAAAATAACGCAAGTTTTTCTATCTCCTTTCCTTTTCGCGTGTTATACCTTTTTATTATATCTTTGTAAAGAATTGATTCAAATAAGACACTAAGATATTGTTTTTGATCCAAATTTTTTACTATCGTTTCGGGATAACCCCCTTTTTGCAAATATTCAAAAAACTGCTCTTTTATTTGCGTAGAAGGAACTTTATTTGTATCAATTCCTTTTGCAGATAAGAATTCACTAAAAGAAAAAGTAAGAATGTTAGTCGGCATGTGCCTGCCAGTCAAATGAGTTGCAAGTTCTCTACTAAGCAAATGCGAATTACTCCCTGTAACAACTATGTTAAATCCTTGTCTTTGTAAACGATTAACAAACAGTTCCCAGTTTGGAAGGTTTTGAATCTCATCAAAAAATAGCACTTTTGGTTTGCCATATACTTGATTAATTTCAGAAACTATATCATCATATTCTTTAACTTGAGCCAACTCTTCATTATCAAAATTCGCATAACCAAATGAACCAGTTTTACGCAACGAATGAATAACAAAAAAAGATTTTCCCGCCCTTCGCGGCCCAATTATTACTTTTATAAGATTATGACCCAACGAAAAAGGCTTTACATCCCGTTCAACATACAAATCCTTGAACGCCTGCTCAAGCTCTGCTTTTTGAACCAAAACCACATCTTTTAACATTCTAACCACCAAAAACTAATAATATTATAATAATGAAAAGTATATAAATTCAGTTATTACACAAAAGTCTAATAAACCTTCCAAAGTGATACTAAAAGCGTACCACTTTGTCAGTTAAGCGGTTATTAACTTGTACCACTTTAGAAAGGTTTATAATTGGTTTGATTAGAATAACAATTATGGACAGGACACAATTACGCTTTGTTATAAACGACCAGCAAAAGACTTTTGAAAGCGAAAACCCTTTTGTGAAGAGAGAGGCACTTAGCGAACTTGACAAATTAATGAAATTAAAAATGCCTGTTGTAATTACAGGTGTAAGAAGAAGCGGCAAATCATTCATAATGAAACAATTCAAAGACTCCCTAAACTTAACACCAAAGCAATTTCTTTACATTGATTTTAATGATGAACGCCTATCAGGCTTTAAAGTAACTGATTTTCAACTAATATTGGACTTTTTAGTTGAAAATGATTATGAAAAAAAATGTTTACTTTTTTTGGACGAAATACAAGAAGTGGAACTATGGGAAAAATGGATTAATAGAATAAAAACACAATTCCGAATTATAATTACTGGATCAAACTCAAAATTATTAAGTGCAGAAATTTCATCCACACTCACAGGCAGGTCATTAAGCATAAATATGATGCCTTTTAGTTTCATTGAATTTCTTAAAGCAAAAAAAATCGAGTATATGAATTATGACTCTAATTTTGAAACCAAAGCAAAACTAATAAGTTATTTTTCAAAATACTTTATTGAAGGGGGGTTTCCAGCATATGTCTTAGAAGAAAACGAAGTAATTTTGCGTGAACTTTATGAAAACATTTTATATAGAGACATAATAAAACGTTTTGGAAAAAATGAAAAACAATTGCGCGAACTATCAACTTTTTTTCTTTCCAACCCAACAAACAAATTTAGTTTTAGAGGCATTTCTGATTTAATAGGGACAAAAAACAGGGTTTTGGTAAAAAGCTTTGTTTTGTCATTTGAAAAATCGCTTACATTCTTCTTTTTACCAAAATTTGATTATTCAATTAGAAAACAAATTCAAAACCCTCAAAAAGTATATTGTATAGACAATGGATTTCTTTCAAAACTTGGTTTTAGATTTAGCGATAACGAAGGAAAATTATTAGAAAATTTAGTCGCAATAGAACTCAAAAGAAGATCACAAAACACATATTATTTTAACGATGCCCACGAATGCGACTTTGTTATAAAAGAAGGAAACAAAATAGTAAAAGCAATACAAGTAACAACAAAAATATCCAAAGAAAATGAAGAACGAGAAATTAAAGGACTGCTCGAAGCAATGAACAAATTTAATTTAAAGGAAGGACTAATACTAACAACTGACCAAGAAGAAGAACGAAAACAAGAAAACAAAAAAATAATACTAAAACCAGTTTGGAAATGGCTGCTTGAAAAAGAAAAGTAAATCCTCTGCCCCGTGTTTTGTTGAACAAGCATATTATGCTTGAAGGATGAGCGTAGGTTAAATTAACTTGTAAGCTAGCGTCATATTCACTTTGTTTCCCTATCTCCCTGCTTTTTTATTCCAAGTAATCCTTGCGGTCTAAACAATAGG
>JAPLVQ010000017.1 GCA_026397035.1 Candidatus Iainarchaeum sp. | reverse complement strand
GCTTTTTGGTTACCCACTTAATATCCTTCTTTATGTTCAAGGAAGAAGCAAAGAACATAACAAACCCCAATACTTTTGTTTTTGAACCACTTCCAAGAATATTGCCAGTACACCTTACTATTATTCTTGGAATGTTTATTTTTTTATATATTCCACAGGAATCAAGCGTGTTGTTCTTTTTCTTGGGACTAAAAACACTAATAGATATTTTAATGCATGACTGGCAACACGAGAAACATGATGTGCTCAAGAACACACAAAAAGCGCAAATCTCCGCTTGAGTTTAAAGCACCTGAAGGATTTATATACAACAATTGCAAAATCAAATAGCGGGTGCTCAATTACGGATAATGCTGATTTTTTCAAGTCGAAAAATACGCTTTTAGGCAGATGGGATTTTGTTAATATTTGGAAAGAAAAAGCAGGGGATTACCCGATATTAAAATGGCAAAACTAATTATTTGTCCAAATAAGTCTTTGCTTTTCTTGGACACAAATTCAATCATAATAAAAATTGGTTGGATTACATATCAGGTGGGTTTTTTTGAATAAACTCACTAATTTTATAGAATCGCAGCAGTTGGATAAAGAATTAATATTTCATCTCTTTAAGCGGGCTGATGAATTAAGGAAAAATGAAGATAAGGATTTTGGAAAAGGGAACAAGGTCAAAGTAAATAAGTCCCTTGAAGGCAAGGTGCTTGCAACACTATTTTATGAGCCAAGCACTAGAACCAGGCTAAGTTTTGAAACAGCGATGCTTCGCTTGGGCGGAAGCGTTGTGAGTACAGAAAATGCGAAAGAATTTTCTAGCGCAGTAAAAGGAGAATCAATGGAGGATACTGCAAGAATTGTCTCTGCATATGCTGATGGAATTGTAATACGCCACTATGAAGAAGGAGCTTCAGCGCGTGCTGCAAGCGTATCAAAAGTGCCAATACTAAATGCAGGGGACGGATGTGGGCAACATCCATCACAGGCGCTTCTTGACGTATATACAATATATAGGGAAGTTGGAAAACTTGATGGAGTTAGTGTTGCAATGGTGGGTGATTTATCGCATGGAAGAACAGTGCGTTCACTAAGCTATTTGCTTGGGAAATTTGAGGGCGTGAAAATAACTTTTGTCTCGCCAAAATCATTTGGAGTGGGGCAGGATATTAAGGAATATTTGGACAAGCACAATGTTAAGTGGAGCGAAACCGAATCACTTGAGGAAGTAATTTCTAAAGTGGATATAATTTACTTAACAAGAATCCAAAAAGAAAGAATGGTTTCAAAATTGGTGGGGTATTATTATCGCAATAATTTTCTTGCCCTTCTTTGTAGTTTGGCTGGTATGGGCAAAAAGCAAAATGAATGTAGCTTTGAAAATAATCATCACAATTCTTGTCGGCCTTATAATTTTTAGTGCTTTGCCCAGTAATAAACCATTAACAAAAACTACTGAAACAAAAAACACTGATACAACTGCTACCGCGCCCTCAACAACCGCAGAACAAAGTGCCCCTGTTCCTAAATACAAATTTGATGTGCCTGCTCTTGTTGGAAAAAGTATTGAAGAAATCAGAGGTATTTTGGGAGAGCCGGTTGATAAAGAGTTCGCTGAACCAACAAAGGATCAACTCTCACTCGGGACAAAACTGTGGGATAACACATTTACTAAGGATGATAGAAGTTTGTTAGTTACCTTTGACATACAATCT
>JAPLVQ010000185.1 GCA_026397035.1 Candidatus Iainarchaeum sp. | reverse complement strand
TCTTTTTCTCATACAAGTGTAAAACCTCCCTGTATTTTGAACCAATAAAATAAAGGGAGGTTCTACCTAATTAACTTAACCGAACAAAAATAAGCTTTTTCTAAACAAAAGGAGTCCAAAAAAGATTTACGGACATCCTCCTTTTTGTTTTGAATGCATATTCAACGTAAAAGCGTTTTGCATATTTAATAATATCTAACAATTACCTATTAATAGAACTTATGCCGTTATCGTTTCATGGAATTGACTCCAAAGCAAGAGGCTATGTTTGAGCAATTCTGCTCAAGGCATGTATTGAACAGGCAAACTGAGTGGGACATTAGTTTATTTCGCGGGGGAGCAGCGAGGAATATCTTTTTTGAGCAACCCCAAATAACGCAAACTGAATTTGATAAAGAAATTGTTGCAAGGACTGCAGAAATGATGGCTTTGGATAAGCAGTTCAAAAAAAGATTTAGAGGGTTAGGCGAAAAAAGCAGTTCTTTTACTTACAAGTTTTTTGACCAATCAGGGATCGCTGAAAGAGGGCTATCTTTTAGAGAACAAGTCCGTGCGTATCGCTTAAATATGTTATTTCTTCCATTTTGGCTCAAAGCGCGTTCTGCTCCGTTAGGAAAGTTTTTACCTTATCGATTCCCAAATGACCCTGAAAATGAGGCGCCCAAAGCGCATGACAAATTGGGAAAATATGTTCTTTCTCATAATACTATTGTGCATGATGAAATGCCTTTGGCACTTTGTTTATCAAAACAGGATGGTCAAATAATGGCGACAATTGGAGGTTATTTATATTTTGATGGAAACAGGCCAGCTATTTGCATTACTAATGTTCAAGGCACAAAACCTGAAATGAAAGATGGGGAAGAGCTGAAAGCATTTGAAAGAAGAACTAAACTTCATGGAGAAGAATATCCAAAAATTAACACTTTTCTTAAAGAAAATTGGCGCGTTTGGTTTGTTCGAGAGGTCACTAAAATTGGGAAATCTAAAGGGCTTGTCATAACAGGGCGAATTGATTTATCTCCTCATGGAAAAAGTAAAAGAGAATATAAACGGCTTCAACGTCAATATAGACAAACATTTAGAAAAGCAGGGTTTAAAGAAGAGGCGCCGTTTAAGTTCAAGTTAGCTGGTCGAGCGGTCAAAAACCCTAAATTACGCATTTTGCATTAGAATTGATTTGGAGTTTTGTGCGCATAATTTTTACTATGACTCAGAGCAAAGACGAGGGTAGAAAGTATTACACTTAAGGAAGTAAATCGTTTTCTTCAATAAATTCTTTAATAATTTTGAACATGAAATCATATCCTTTAGAATTTGGGTGTAATCCGTCGGAGAGCATGGCTGTATAGTCTTCTGCAAGCATGCGTTTATTTATGTCCAAAAAGGGTATCTTTTCTTTTTTACAGGCATTTTTAATGATGTTATTAAATTCTGTTATGTGCGTATTGGTGAAGAATTGTTCTCCTCGTTCGCGTTTGTTTACGCGTGCTTCATCAACAGGAGGCAATCCGATAAAGGCTGTTTTTGAGGGCATTTTTTTGCTTTTCTGCAAAATATCCTGAATATTTCTAGTAAATGTTTCGGTGTTAGTATATTGATTAGGAGCCAATACTGCACCGATATATTTGGTATCATTGGTTCCAATGGCTATTAGTATGGTATATTTTTCAAAGGAGTATTTGAACCTTAAACGTGCTTTGCATTCGGCATCAAAGCGTTGCAAAAGCCCTTCTAAAGTTTCTCCGGGGATTCCCAAATTGTAAATCCCATTGTTTTCACCAATTCCTTCAAACCAAATCTTTAGGCGTCCGCACCAGCCGCCATTTTCTCCTTCGCCAAAAGTGATACTATCTCCAAAGCATAAAATATCAGGCATAACAATAGCACTCAACTAATACTAATAGTATAATTAGCTTCTTTATATTAATTTTTCTAGTTGGTAATATAATGCATTAATTAGGGTTAAGTAAAATGAGTATGGTAGATTCTGCCATTCAAGAGGTTAAGCATTTATTATAAAGTTGCATTCAATTTAAGCAGCCATTGATTATTTCTTTTGTAAAATAGTTACATATCATAAACTTCGATGTAATCTATCAAAGGGGTCTTTTTTTGGTTTCATAAATCCATTCTATTCATTAATCGAGTTATTCTTTTTAAACATAACTTCATATGAATTTTGTTAGGGTTAATTCACAATGATTACTATTAAAGAGTATTCAAGTAAATATGCAAAATCAATTAGGGATATTTGGGTGTCTCGAAGTGTTTGGGGGAATACTGCAATTAAAAAAGATTTAACTCCTGAAGAAGCGAATAAAAAATTTACTATGGAAGGAACAGTGTCTTTTGTTGCGTTAAAAAAAGAAAAGGTTTTGGGTGCGGGTCGTCTTTCTCTTGGCAGAGGTAGTCGTTCTCATTGCGCTGAATTTGTTATTTTTGTGGATGAGAATGTACGTAAACTTGGAGTGGGTTCAATGCTTTTGGAGGAAATAATTAATGCGGCGAAAAAGAAAAATATTTCCAGGCTTGAATTAAGTGTTTTTGAAGACAATAAGCCTGCAATTGGTTTGTATGAAAAGTTTGGTTTTGCCAGGGAAGGGCTGAGAATGAGGTTCCTGCAGCGTGGTAATGAATTATTTAATGAAGTGTTAATGGCAAAGTTTTTGTAAAAGTGTTTTTTTTGGAAGCATTTGGCTGATAAAGTCTGTCTTAAAGTAAAGCCCTGCAGGTTTTCATAATAAGTTTTTATTCGTTTGCGTCAACAATACTGCGCGGTCTAGCGAGACCCGCAGATAAGTTGACGCGCTAATTATTTCTTAAGGTCTGTGTTAATGTTAAGTGTCGCGCGCAGCGCCGCTGGAGCGGCGCTCAAGATCGCGACAGGACTGATAAT
>JAPLVQ010000084.1:7396-8833 GCA_026397035.1 Candidatus Iainarchaeum sp. | reverse complement strand
TATTGCATATAATGCTTACTGTCGCTTGTTAGTCGCAACCAAGCAAAACCCAAGGTTTTGCGAGGCACTAAGCAAACCCCTGGGTTTGCGAGGTTTCGCGAAATATAATTTTGCTTAGTCGTAAAATGCATTTGCATTTTACAATGAAGACAACTTTGTTTGTTTCCATATTTTTGTCTTTTGATATAAGTTAAATGTTAATAATTTCTTTCAATTATTTCTTCTTTTCCTCTGTTCCTTTAATGTCGCTTTCTTTTCCTTTTCTAGTAAATAAATACGCGGCGATTATGAGTATTATTATTCCGATTATTCCAAGCATTTGATAATTGGTTTTTTGAATATTGTAAGTGAATTCTTTTTCAAAATAATGAGGTGTATTATTATCAAAGTAACCGTAAGCGACTAGGATGCTTTGTTCTCCAACAGCTTCCGGCGGAGAAGTAATTATGAATTTTTGCTGTACTGAGGAATCTGGTTGTATTGTTTCTTGAAAGATTGGGGGTGTTTTTATTTCATATCCTTTTGGCGCCATTACTTCCGCGCTTACTTTCTTAATTATAATAGCTGATTTGTTTGTCAGTTTGAAATCTATTGTGAATTCTTCCCCAAGGTCTTTTGGCACATTTTTTGAGGTGATTACTGCGCTTACTGGGCTAGTAATAGTTTCAACTACTGTGGCGGCCGCGGTAGTAAGTTCAGTCCCTGTTCCGTAATATGCATAAACATTTGCGGTCGAGCTTTTTGTTGAGACACATTTTATTTTGAAAACAAATACTTTGACTTCACCTTGTTTTATTGATTCAATTGTTTTTGTGATTTCTTGTTGTCCTGATAGTTCGCTTGTGAGCGCGATTGCGCTGTCAGATTTTATCCGCAGATTGATGTTTTTGACTTCGATATTTGAATCATTAGTTAATTTCACAGTGAGTGCGGCTACTTCGTTTTCGCCAATTACTTTCTTGTCAATGCTTGCTGTCGCAAGAACGCTAGCGTCTGCGCTTCCCATAATTAGGATAAGCACTAAGCCAAACAAAATAAGTCCTTTAATAGTTCGGTTCATTATAATCCTCTTCTTTCTTTTTTTTCTTCAAAACTAAATTCTCGATTAAAAATATCGCCACTGCTACAGCAATTAATCCTATAACTGCTTTTATGAGTATGTCGTTTGATTCGGTTACTGTTTCTTTTGCGCCTTCGGTAATTATTTGTTTAATATTAGTCACTGCTCTTGCTGCAAAGTCTTTCGCCTTGTCATATTCTTCATTAGTGAATCTGCTTTCTGCTCCTGCCCAATTGGTTTTTAATCCACTTACCGCGTCCTGATTTTTCCAATTATTTACATTCTCTGTTGAGAGTATTGCACTGGCCGCGCTTTGGAGCGAATCAAATCCTTTATCTATTTTTAATAATTCCTCGCTTCTCCCATAAAGCGTTTGC
>JAPLVQ010000084.1:0-7380 GCA_026397035.1 Candidatus Iainarchaeum sp. | reverse complement strand
GTGGTAGCGTAATTTTCACTGTTTCTTGATTCGTTGAATATTGATTCTATTTCTGTTCGGAATTGGTCGTTTTGGCTGAAGAAGGTTGGGAGTCTTGCAGCGTCAGTAGGCATTTTTAGTATTGCCTGAAAACTGCTTTTTTGGTCGATAGTCACTTGGTTTGTTTCAAGTGCTCCTATTGCTTGTCCCAGCGCATTTAATTTTGAAGTAATGTTTTGATAATCTTCCTTAATTACAGCTGCTTGGGAAAAATAATTCCTGTAAAATTCTTCATATTTTATGTTTTTGTTAGCATCGGGATTATTGAAGTATTCTTGCTCATATTTTCTTGACTCATCAACGCGCTGGGCGAATATACTGCTGCTTTGCGCAAATTCTTCCGCCAAGAGTTTTAGCGCATGAGCATCATTTGCAAGACTTTTTGTTTCAGTTGTGTCTATTTTATCTAGTTCGGTTTCTACTGTCACCGCGCTATTTTTTAGCGTGCTAAGCCCGTTTGCCAAATCTTCAAAATAGCTTTTTGTTGAGTAAGAAAAAGGCCAGTTCGCGGCTTGGGTTTCCTGATTTTTTTGAATCATTCTTGAATAAATTATCGCGGTTTTTATCAGTTCGCGTGTTTCCATGTCGCGTGTTGTTATTTCTCCGCTGGAATTTTTTATTGGAACATAAACAGTGATTGTGTCGTTTTTCTTTATGGCGACTATAAGGTATTTATCCCCAGAATAAGTTAGTAGTCCTTGTAATACTAAAGCGCTTTCTCCTGTTCGTAAATAATTATTCTGAACAGAAACTATCGCAATGGCTTCATCAGAGGAAATGGCACTTGCAAGTGTTGTGAATAATAAAGTAAAGGCAAGTATTAGTGCGCACAAAATGAATGCTTTTTTATGTCGAGCTTTTATTGTCTTGCTTGACTGGGTGTTGTTCATGTATTAGTGAATGCTTTTTGGGTATTAAAGCGTTTTCTTTTGATGTTATTGGAGTTTTCTTTTGGATGTATGGAGTTTTCTTTTATGCGTTTCGAATCTTGTTTAGAGTGTTTTTTACTTTGCTTCTATTTTAATTTCTTCGCCTATAAAAACCAGTTCGGTAATATTATGCATTGCTTTTATTTCAATCTCCGCGCTTTTGAGTGCTTTTGGGGCGGTAGCCTTTTTTACCGCATCTTTTAGGCTTAGGGAGTTATCTTTCTTTACTTTCCATACTGCTGAATTGAATTCAATGAATTTTGCTCCGTCAAAGTTTGTTTCAAACTTTTGAGCTATTGGGAATTTCTTTGTATGAACTTCTTCGCCAAAGAGTTCCTTGTAAATAAAATAAGTTATTGCGGGGTTTATTGGATAGAGTACTTCAAGAAGTTTTCGCATTACCTCGCGGAGCGTGTATATAGCGGCGTTTCGTTCTTCCGTGCTGAATTTAATGTTCGCGTCATTATTGTATGCTCTTCTTTTTACCGCTTCAACATAGTGAGAAGCGAATTCGTCTTTGATGAAATTCGTTGCTTTTACTACTGGTGTGTTAAAATCATAATTTTCATAAGACTTTTTTGCGAGAGCCGCAATTTCGTTTGTTTCTTTTAGTATCCATTTATCAATCTCCATTGGCTTAACCTGTTTTTCTTGTTCTTTTGTTATTTCAAACATTGAAACAAATGTTGACACGTTCCATAATTTCGCAAGGATATTTCGGGCATTTTCTATTCTTTCAAAACTGCATTTAAAATCCGTTTCAGCCAGATTTCCTTCAAGCGCTGCCCATAGTCTCATTGGCTCGGGTCCGAATTTTTCAAGCAGTTCCTGAGGATCAACTTTGTTTCCCTTGCTTTTACTCATTTTGTGTCCTTTCTCGTCAATAATCATGTAATTAATATAAACATCTTTGAAAATTACTTTGCCCGTGAGTAAATAATCTTTCAAAAGAGTGTAATAAAGCCATGTCCTCACAATGTCTTTTCCCTGTGGTCTTAGTGTACACTGCTGGTGTTTTTCAAAAAACTTTTTGTTCCTTTCATATCCTAAAATATAAAGCGGGGAAATGCTTGAGTCAAACCATGTATCAAATACTCTTTCTTCTCCATAAAATTCACTAGACCCGCATTTTTTGCATACGCCAATATATTTTTCTTTCCAAGGTTGAACATAGTTTCCTTTTGTTGCAAGTACCGGGTTTTTGCATTTTTTACAGTACCACATCGGCACTTCGGTAGCATAGTATCTTCTTCTTGTAATGGGCCAGTCTATTGTTACCGCATCAATCCAATCCAAAAGTATTTGTCTTGATTTTTGGGAAAAGAAATTAACTTCTTTTGCGATTTTTCTCATTTCGTCTTTAAAATCTAGTTGTTTTAAATAAAGTTCCGGCATTTGGATGAATTCTATTGCTGCTCCGCTTCTTTCGCTTACTGGTGTTCGGTGGTTCGGGGTTGGAGTAATTTTTTTAAGAAGTTTTTGTTTCTCAAGTTCTTCAACAACTTTTTTTCTTGCTTCAATAATAGTCATTCCTTTTAACATTCCTGCGTTTTCATTCATTGTCCCGTTTTTGTTTATAGCGACTTTTGCTTCAAGTCCTTGTTCAATAAAAAATCTAATATCGGTTAAGTCTCCATACGAACACATCATCATTATTCCTGTTCCTTTATCCATCTCCGCTGCAGGGTGTGATTTGCACAGAACTTCTTTCTCAAAGAAAGGTGTAATTAGTTTTTTTCCTTCTAAATGTTTGTATCTTTTGTCTTTCGGATTAAATATTACCATTCCACATGTGCTGATTAATTCAGGTCTAGTGGTTCCAATAATTACTTCTTCTTTTGTTTCTTTTACTTTGAATACAATATCATGAAAGAATCCTGTCCTGTCTTCATAAATTATTTCCGAATCAGCTACTGTTGTTTGGAGTTTTGGATCCCAGTTAACTACTTTGTCCGCTTCGTAAATAAGTCCTTTATTGTACAAGTCAATGAATGTTGCTTGGGTTACTGCACGGTATGACGGCGAATCAGTTTGATAAATACTTCCAATAATATCCCCTTCTTTCCACGAGCTAAAACTCATTCCGCATTTAAAAAAAGAATCAATACTTTCAGCTGTTGTTTCGTTTAGGAGCTGCCTGCAGCACTCAATCGCTTTTTCTCTTGTCAGCTTTGTAAAATCAACTTTGTATTTTTTCTCCGCGCTTATTTCTATTGGCAAACCATTCTGGTCAAGCCCTAAAGGGAATAATACTTCTTCACCAAGCATTCTTCTGAACCTTGCGGAGAAATCCATTATATTGTAAGAGGTTGAGTGCCCCATGTGAATTGGAGTATTAATGTATGGCGGAGGAGTGTCTATTGAGTAAACTATTTTTTTAGTGTTTTCATCAAACCCGAAAGCATCACTCTTTCTCCATTGTTCAAAAATAGTGTAAGCCATTTCTTTTGTAAAAGTTTTTTCTTTAATCATTACTATTCACCGCTGTGTTTTTTTTGTACTTCTTGCTGAGGGAATAAAGGAAAAGAACCAATTTAAAGTTAATGATTGGGCTCAATCGTCTAAGCTGCGTTGGAGGGTAATCTGAGCCAAAAAAGTAGAAAGGACAACCAAATTCATTAAAGATTAGAAATTCATTAAATGTCAGAAACCCATTAAAGACTTGAATTTTATTGAACGATAATAAACACCTATACTAAACTACTTTTTATGATTATTAAAGAATATTCTGTTTTTGGTGTAATAAAATGGACAGTGTACAAGATTGTCTGTATTATATTCTTTTGAAAGCCAATTTTTCTTTATTTAAGAAGTCCTTTTTTCTTCATCAGAAGAAAGGGGTATCCTTCAAAATCTTGTTTGCCGACAATAGCGCCGATTTCTTTTGTTATTGAATGAAGGTACTTATTTGCTTCTTCCACGCTTGCAAAATCTTTCTTTGCTTCGGCTTCAATAAAATCCCCCAATTCCTCAACAGTGTCAATTGCTATTTCAGTGTCTTTATAATGCCAGGTTATTCTTTTTTTATCCACAACAATAAGCGATTTGATGTCAATCGCGTTAAATAATTTATTTAATTCCCCTGCATTAGTAACATAAGTTTCATATTCGTCAGCCGAAACAGATTCTGTATTTTTTTCTTTATGGTAATTTTTATAAGTGACGCTTGCCCCATGCTTTGTTTCGCGTATTCGGAGCCATTCAGAAACAGGTTTTGTATTCATAAAGTTTCTGTGTTTTGGAATATAATAAGTGTCTTTTTGTGAGGATTCTTTATCCCTTTTTGCAATCAAATCAAGCTTTTTTATCAATTCATTTTTATTCAGCAGCGGGAATTTTAATTCTATTTCAATGCTTTTCATCAAGCAGAATTAGAAAGGCAAGAGTTTTTCAACATTTGGAGTGTGTTTTTTTTCGTTAATTGACTTATTTTAGCTTAAGTTTTTAATCCTCATTTTTTGCGCGTTAATCATGGCTCAAAAAAAAATCTATTTAGACAGCAACGTGTTTATTTCTTTAATGAAAAAAGAAATTGGCTTTGGGCAACGAGGACTGTTTGTTGAGGCTGAACAGTTTTTTGTAAGAGTGAAAAAAACTGGTTCTGTTATTGTTTTATCAAATTTTTTGTTAAGTGAAGTTGAATCAGTCTCATTTTATTCAAAAAGTGACGTGCTTAATTTACTTTCTGGATTTGGAATTGATTTTGAGGAATATAACGCTAGCGGTTTTGTTGAGCATAAAAAGATTTCAGATCTTGGAATTCACTATCCTGATTCTTTCCATGTGGCTTTAGCAATTATTTCAAAGTGTGATTGTATAGTCACTTTTAACTTAAGAGATTTTCTTCCCGCAAAGAAATTGATTAATGTACTTTCCCCTGAAGACTTTTGATAGTCCGTTTAAATTAGTGTAATATTGTTTTCTTTTATAAATTTATCTGCTATTCTAGCTCTCTCTTCTCTAGTCAAAAGTTTTCCGTCAAACCCGTTGGCGTAAGCCTTTTCTCGCATTTCTTCAACTGCTTTATGAAATCTCTTCCTCCATTCTTTTGACTCCGCTTCTTGCATATTTTTTCTTATGGCTTCTTTTATGAATTCGCTTCTTGAAGTATATTGACCTGATTTTTTTATGAATGCATTCAGGTCCTTAAGAAAAGGCTCTTTGAGATCCACGCTAATCATTGTCATAAAAATCACTCTTTTTTACCTAAAAGCTCATTAATAACAGGTTAATAACATATTATTAAAAGGTTTTTGGTGTTTTTCGTCCTTTAGAAAAGCAAAGCTTATTGACCTTGTTTGAAAGTATTATCCTTATTATGAATCAAAACGCTTTTTTAGTAAGTTTTTTTGGCCGTGTTCAGGGTGTTGGACTGCGCATACTTGTTCTTGAGGAAGCTAATAAGCGCGGAATTAAGGGCTGGGTGAGGAATTCAGACAAGCATGATTTAGTTGAAGCCCTTTTTTTAGGTGAGAAGAAAATTATTATGGAATTAATTGGTTTTTTAGAATCGAAAGAAAGGCATGGTTTTGTGAGAGTGGACAGGGTTGTTATTAATGAAATGAAGACCGAAGAAGAAGTCAATGGGTTTGAGATTAGATATTAGTTTTTGCTTTTAAGAAGTTTTTATTTACTAGTTTAGCAATTCAATTTTTTTTTATTTAACTTATTTTGTCTTGTTATTTGGAACACGGGGAAGCTGACCCGCAGCTTTTTTTCTTTAGAAGAAAACCAAGCAAAGCAAAAACTTTGCGGGTCTCGCAAAAGTCGCTGCTTTTGCTTGGAAGTGTTGCTTCCTAAAAAGAATTTCTTGAAGAATATTGTTATGGGGACACGATGCATTTTTGAGTGTCCCTTTTTTTCCCGAGGCTTTTTTAATGCAGAAAAAAGGTTCATGGGGACACGGGGAATCGAACCCCGTCTTAACGGTCGCACAATCGAAAGTTTCGTTTTCTGGGCGTTGCGTAGCGCTACCCAAATTCTTTCGCGAACCTTAGTTAAGGTTCACTGGAGCCGTTCGTACTGCCGGTATACTATGTCCCCTTTGTTTCACAAAGGCATTAGTAAATAAGAGTGTGATGAAAAGTAATTTAAAGTAGAGTGGGAAATCCATTTCTTTTAATGTGTGGTTTCCTTTTGGGTGTGTTGATTCGCACTTGTTTAGTTTGAATTATTATCAACAAAAATTCAAAATTAGTTTTTCGTTTATATTTTCTCCCAAGTGATTTAGAAAGGGTTATATAGGGTAAAAGTATTATTTTAATATGAATTTTAGAGCTCAGGGAGCTATTGAATACCTGTTAATTATAGGCGCTGCGATTCTCGTTGTGGCGATAGTGCTTCTTGCGGTGAGCGGGGCTATTTTGACCGGAAATTCTCAAACATCAAGTAGCGTGCAAGTATCTTCAAGAAGTTTTGAAGGACTTGGAGATATTGTTCTTGCAAAAGGTTTAGTTGGTTTATGGCATTTTAATGAAACAGGGGGCTCAACTTTTGCTGATTCGAGCGGATCAAAAATGAAGGGAGTGGTCCATGTTAATGCACCTGCCATTATAAGTTTAGGTGTTGGGAAATTTAATAATTCAATAGATCTTTCTGGGGGGACCATAAATTCAAATCCAACTGATGGTACTTTAATATATACAACTTCATCTAGTGGTGTTCCAACTCCAGTGATTGTTTCTGATTCTTCAAAAGATTTAACCTTTTCCGCGTGGATTAACCCAATTTCGAGTTTAGCAAGCACTGATTGGAACACAATATTTTTTACTGGAAACAAAAATGGTATTCTTGGTGATGGGGGGTCATATCAGGGGTGTGCGTTTTTTGCAATGAAATATAGAACTAATGATTATAAAGTTCATTTTTTTGCTTGTGAAGAGGTTATTGGTTGTGCGGATATTTCGTCTTCAAATGCAATAACTCCGAATGTTTTCAATAATGTTGTTGGAGTTTATTCATCTTCTCAAAAAAGAATCTTTCTATATGTAAATGGAGAGTCAGCTGTTCTTAACGGAGTTGACGCTGCAATAGTTTCAGAGGCAGCCGTTTGTGGAGAGAATTTGGGGGTGAATGGAATCCCTTTAAGTGATTTGACTGTGATTGGGGCTTATCCAGATGCAGCATGGGAGGACATTTATGCTGGAGGGAGCTGGGTTTTTGGTAATACTTTTAGGGAGTATTTTAAAGGAAAAATAGACGAAGTAGCTATTTGGGATAGGGCTCTTTCTGCCGAGGAAGTTTCTAATCTTTATAAAAGAACTTCAGAGATTCATTCTGCGAACTAAAAAAATTAATTTCTTTTTTAAGTTAGATTTTTTAGTTTTAGTGAGTTAAGAGTTTTTGGATTCTTACTAACTTAAGGTGTATGAATTCTCTCATTTGATATAAACATAGTTTTCCTTTTTTTTCT
>JAPLVQ010000077.1 GCA_026397035.1 Candidatus Iainarchaeum sp. | reverse complement strand
TATCCTTTTCTTTATTCAAAACTCTATTTGTGAAGAACGCGATGAAAACCAGCATGAAAATAAAAGCGCTTGCAAAGAAGAAATGCTTTTCATTAAACCCAGAAAAATACACGAGTCTCGCAGCGAAAATAAATATTAACGCGCCAAGAATATACCCCCAAAGAAGTTTTGTAAAATTACTGGCTTCCTGAAAAGAAGGAAAACCCGCTCTAATAACCGCGTAACCCGCAGAAAAGCTTCCCAGAATATAAAAAATGTAAAGAAATTCCATAAAAATCAAATCCATTAAAAATCCTGTCTAATTTAATTAAAACCTAAAAATCATGTCAAATTTAATTAAAACCTTTATTATCAATTAATACCTTTATCAGCCCAAAAACAAATCAAATCATTGATTATCTAAATAAAGCATTTTGGGGGTATTAATTGTTTCGCTTGAATTATTTTTTCACTCCAAAACAAAATCTGCCTTTTCTTCATTAATTGATATATTTACGCCAAGTTAATGCGAATAACTCAATTACTTCTAATAACCACCTTCTTTTTGCATTTGGGTAATCTTTTTATACTATTTTAACGTTATTTCCTGCATGGATATATTTTCAATACTGCTTGGAATCTTTGAATTTATTAAACTACTTGTAATCATTGCGATTCCTTGTTTTGTGCTGTATAAAATATTCTCGCCTTTAAGAGAAAAGCTAGCTGAAAAGCTTTCCCTTTCCTGGTTCAAATCCAGCTTATTGCTTAATTTCATTTTGCTTTTTGCAGTACTCTTAATAGTCTTTTTTGGATTCATGATATACGGCTCAGTTAGTGCAGTACAGACAATTTCCGAGTTGCAGGACAATTTTATGGAAAGCGCTTTTCTTGTTATTAGCGGGGTATTTAGAATAGCAGTAACTGCAGTAATCCTTTCTATTTGCCTATTGTTTTTTGAATTACTCGCAAGCATGTTTATGGAGATTATTGATTCAAAATATTTGGTATCATCTAAAGTGAAACGCACAAAATCAAAAAGCACTTCTCCAAAAAGCACTTTGTTAAGCCAAGCGCTTGGAGTAATACTCACTTGTATAGTTTTCTTATTCCTATTCCTCTTTGTATTCAACTGGGTTCCTTTAGGATTGTTTGTTTTCATATTCTATGGCGGGATAGCCGAAACACCATTACTTGCGATTATTCTTTAAGGTTGAATTTATTGAGTTATTTTTGTTTAAGGCAGTTTAGAGAAGTCGCTTAAATGGTAAAGAATCAATGAGCAAAGAAACAAGGGGAAAGGGTTTATATTGAGGGAATAAAGTTTATATTTAGAGAATGAAGTTTATATTTAGAAGTAAAAGGTTTGTTAATTGATTAAGTTAGTTGGATTAAGTTATTTGTTTGTGGTTTAATGGATTCTTCAGCGAAAATATTTTTGAGATCATTTGTTGCGACATTACTCTTTGTAGTAGTCCTCTATGCGAACCCTGGTTTTTCTTACTCGCTTGAACAACAATCAATTCACTTTGCAAGCGTTACCCCTTCAACAGTATTGACTTCACTTCCAATTATAGCTACTGCCCCTATTGGAACGGGTACAGGCACTGGAACTGGAGCGACTGCCGGAATGAGTACAGGTGCTGGAACAAGCCCCTCTTCCATTCCTCCAGTAAATAATTCTAATCCAAATGCGACTACTTTTATACCCCCAGTAAGCATCACTCCAAGTACTGGAATGATTGGCGCAGGAATTACACCAAACCCAGCAAATTATGCAGCACCAGGGACATGCGCAGTTTCAAGACTAACCCCGCAGGAAGCAAAAAATATTTTGAATTTAACTCATGACGGTTTCAATGCGAAACAAATAGGTGACGGTTCTGACATTAATCAAAAAGGACCGGTAAAAGATTTAGGAAAAACAGAAATAATTGGAAAAGATTTGGGAGGAAAAGAAGCAGTGAAAGTAGAAGCGCCTAGTATTGCAGCGCCAGCTTCGAAATTCTCTTTTTTAAAAGGAGTAAGATTCTCAGGACCGTTTGGGATAGGATTAATTCTTGATACAACCCTGCGCGTGGGAAAATGTGATTATCCGGTTACCGAAAGAGCATTATGCAAAATCTCCCAAGCAGGACTTGCTGTGGATACTTCGGGTGTAGGATTTAAATCAGGCGTAGTAAACGCGTTTGAATCAGTAAAAGGAGTAGTTAATGGAACAACAGGCAAGAGCCTTGCTGAAGAAACTCTTTCTCCAAGTGATTATAATAAATTACATAGTAATTATTTAGGCACTGATACTAAGGATTTTACAGTAGGAACTTTTGGAAGAGGCGAATTAATAAAAAATTCAATAATGGTTAACCAGTACACCGCAAAAAATTCCACTACCTGCAATAACAGCGCCTGCACAATAAATACTTACTCAGCGTTTGACAAATATTTTAACACATGGATGACAACAGGAATGGTAGTATCAAACGTCGGACCAATGGCGCTAAATAAAGCGTTTAAACTCTTGTCAAAAGGAGGAAAAATATTAGGAGATGGTTCGCTTGCGACAGCTTTAGGACTTCACTTGCCTCAAAAACTAAACTTCCTCGCTTCGCCGGGTTCGCTATTGGGAAAAGCGAGAATTAATCATTATAATGCTTTGATAAAAGAAGCAGGGCTTGATAAATATTTTGAAAAACTCACAATCAACGATGCATTATTTAGTTCAGGAGCAAGAGGAGAAATATCAAAATTGGTTGCGAAAGAATCAGAAATATGGAAAATGCCTCCGGAACAAAGGAAAAAATTCTTCCAAGCTGTAGAAGACTTGAAATCTTATACTGTCGCAAATGCCGAAGCAATGCGTGCGACAAAAACCGCTTATGATGCTGAAATAAGTGCCGCTGAAGCAATGCCTGTAGGTCCGTTAAGGGACGCGCAGATAAGAAATGTAAAAGTAACTAACGCGCAAAAAGCTGCAGAGACTTTCAACGATTGGGATGACACAGTATTTCTTGATTCCCCCGCTTGGCTAAAAAACAATGATGAATTATTGGGACTTGGAGGATACGCGGTTAGAAGAAACGGACCGTATCCGACAGGACAAGGATATGTGGATTTATCAACTTCAGGCTCTTACAACTTTAAAGGAGCTTTAGTGAACTTTTCAAAAGAAGGAAGCTGGTCAAGTTGGGCAGCTTCAACCGAATCAAAAACATTTAACGCGCTAAATACTGGAGAACTAAAATTATACAAAATAGTACCCGATGGAGGGTTAGTTCAAGCAAATGTTGCATTACCTGACTTAAAATATCATGTAGCAAAAATGGGTTCCGGAACTTATTCTGTAAAAATGCCTACTGGAGAATATATGCCGCTAACCCCCGAATCAGTAGCTTATATTGAAAGCAATCCCTTGCTTCATGGGAATGTAAGTATTTACAGATCCTCTTATGTTGATGCAGGAACATTAACACCGGAAGACTTTGCAAATAGAGTAATGAATGAAAGAATTCTAAAAAGGTCAGATACTGCAGTAAGAAATATGGATGATTTACACAATGCACTTGTTCAGAATGATTATGTTCCAAGAACTTACTGGAGTGCGCTTGATAAACAATTTGCAACAGAAGGAGACATGATTAAAAGATATTATACAAGTGTAAGCGGAGCGGCAAGAGGAACAGTTGCCCCAATAGTGTATTGGAATCTAAAGCAGGGTTTAGGTAATTGGACAGGAAACGAACAATACTCTGCTTTCCTTCTTCCGGATACATGGTCAACAATAGTAGCAAGCCAAGGCCAGGGAAAAATCTATCGCGACTCTTTCATAGATTTTTATGCTAATACAGGTTCAGATACAGGAGATATGTTTAAACGTGCGTTCACTTCCGTGCCTGCTTTTTGGAATAAAATAATCGAAATGGCTGTAAGCACAAGCACTCAAGCCAAAGACTTACTTTCAAAAGGAACAGGAGGATTCTTTAGCGGTTCCTACACGCGTGATACAGTAGGAGATTTAGCATTTTACATGAAGAATGATAATTGTTCAGGCTGTTCTGGAACATTTGATTACAAGACTAGTGCTAATGGAAATAATTATTTCATTTTAGGCGGATTTAATGTAGGAACAAACATGCAGGCAATGATGGTTGAAGCAAAGACTCCTGAAGAGAAAGCAAAAGAAGGAAGTCTAATTGTTTCCTATACTCACCACTCCGATTTGAGTGGAAAAACCGGGCAAGTAGAAGGAGAAAAATTTGATATTTCAGGCGCAAGAGAAAAAGGGGATACGTGTGACCAAAAACTCCGAAAAGTTGGTTTAGGTTTTGTTTTAGGGAGTAGTTTTGATTGGGCAAATTTAGGCTTTGCAGGATCCGGTGCAGGCGGGATACTCCTTGCAGGCGAAAGTATAGGTTACGCTATGGGACTTGGTCCAGGGCTAATGGCTTCTGCATTGCAACAAATAATGGTAGGACAGGAACTCCAAGACTGTACAGACGATGTTGAAGGATACTATGTTCACTTCTTTGCACCGCCATCAAAAGACGCTGCTAAAGCAAAATCAAAAGAAGTAATCTCAAGCGAAACAATTACAAACGCGATGAGCGATCTTGGCACGCGCCTAGAAGACGTCGCAAGAGGAAGCGCAGACAAAACAACTACTCCACAAACTCCTCAAACGCCGGTACAGCAATCACTTGACAAACTAAACCAGCAATTCACTGATTTAGCAAACAAAGCAACACAGGCAAACATACTCCAAGCGGCTCTAGAAATGCTTCCACCATCAAACGGTTCGCTAGAGGGAAAAGATGTATTTTATGTTTGGTACAAAGAACAAGCCTCAGCAAATTCTTACAGAACAACAGGAAAAATCGCGCTCACTGACAGCAATGGTAATAAAGTAGAAACCAATTTTGAGGACGGAACAATTAAAGCGAATGGAAAAATAATTGTGGGACCAGAAAATGCTGATCATGCACGAATGTCAAATATGGATAACCGCAGGCCGGCACAAGTAGTTCCAGTAACATTAAACAGAATAGGCGCTCCAATGACTAGTGCGGCAGTATTTGAATTAAACAGTTACGGCGAAATAAGAGTACTCGACCAAAGCGTTCTAAATTGTATCCAGCAGGCAATCAAAGACCAGACAGGAATAACTTATAGCGGTAACGAACTCACGCAGGCATTTGGTCCATTGAAAGCAATAGGTACTCAAAATTATAGTTCAGTATTTGCGCGAGACGGAATGATTTACCTTGAAGGACCGGGCGGAAGGCTCCAAGGTTCTTCTTCTTCAAGATTTGTGATTAACGGATACTGGGATACTAACCTTTTAGACGCAACAACCTCTGCAAACGGAGGACAATTCATTGGAATGAATTTTGAGCACGGAGAAATAGTTCTAAAACC
>JAPLVQ010000052.1 GCA_026397035.1 Candidatus Iainarchaeum sp. | reverse complement strand
AGCGGTGCGTCAAAAAAGATTTTTGTTGCTATAACTCCCGGACCTAGTGCGCTTGTGGGGGATAATCAAAAGATTGTCATTAGGCTGGATGGTCCAGTTGAAGCAAATGCGACGATTTATTTTAATGTGAAAGCAAATTCTTTTGAGCAGGGAATTGAGATTCTTAGCGCTTCAAGTAAAATTACTATGAAGGGTAATTCAAAAGCGGAGTATAGGCTAATGGTTAGGAATAATTTAGATGTGCCCATTGATGGGGTTGCGGTTAGTATTGAGAATACTCCAAGTGACATTAATTTTTCGCAAGTACTCATTGGTTCGCTTGGGGCGGAAAAAGTTGTAAGCGTGATTGGAACGATTAGTTCAGGGGATACTAATGGACTATTTAGTCCTGTATTTATAGTATCCGGGGGAGACTATTTTAATCAAAAGAGTTTTACTCTTGAGGTTTTGAGTAATCCTAAGAGTAATATTGTTTCGGGATTATTTGCGGGGTTGTTTTCTCTTGGGGGGATCAATTTTGATTCATTCAACCAGAGTCCATTCACTATTGATAGTGTATTTGGTGCATTGCTTTCGGCAATACTTATAATCATTTTCATTGCGGTTGTTATTATGGTTATTGCAGTAGTAGCTAGACCTGCGGGCCAGAAGAAAGAAGTTTGGGTTAGAGAATAGCTTTTTCTTGTAAAGAAAGTATTTTTTGACAAGATTTTTTTCTATAAGAGTATGGGGTTTTTTGAATGGTTTTTTCAACAAAAGCATCAAAAATTGCTGCTGACACTATTTCAAGTTTTCTAAATGTTAAATCCGTTCTTATTTTGCTTTTTGCTTTTTCTTTATTTTCTTTCGCGCAAGCGGCAAGTATTACTAGTATTAACGAGTCTTTTTTGTGCCAGTGTGATACAATAAAACAGTCTTTTTCGGTCTGCGCGGATGCCGGCGGAGCTTATTCATTAAAAGCAGAAGGTCAAAACAGCAATTGGATTACTTTTGCTCCTTCAAATTTTAATCTTGATGCGGGCGAGTGCATGAATGTTTATTTGTTTTCTACTCCTTCATGTTATTCTCATTCAGGGGATTATAATTATTCAATAGTTCTTTCTGGGCAGGAATCGGCAAAAACAAATTACAAGATTAGTGTTATCCAGTGTCACACAATAGGATTTAGCGCTGTTGAGTCATCCGCTTCTGTGAATCCGTGTGATTCTGTTTATTATAATTTTTCAATTACAAATACTGGAAAGTTTTCCGATGAGTTTGTTTTGAGGCAGAATGGTTTGCCTAATGATTGGGTTTCTTATTCAAGGGAAAAGTTTGTGCTTAATCCCGGACAGTCGTTAAATTCAATGCTTAAAGTTTCTCCTGTTTGCTCGGCTGACGCAAATATTTATAATTTTTCAATTTCCGCCATGAACACGATGACGAATGCTTCTTCTTCAGTGGATTTGTCTTTGCAAGTTGAAAATTATATTCCTTTTGAGCTTTTGGATTTATTCAATTCAGCCGGTAATACTTTTTCGCAAAAATCCTGCGAAGAGTTTGATAAAAATATTGTGTTGAATCTAAAAAATGTTTCAAACAGGGCGGATACTTATACAATTGATTTGCTTGATTTGAATCAAAATATTGCTGGAAAAGATATTGGTTATTTTGGACAAAACACCGTTCTCGTTCCAGCAGGTGGTAATATCGATCTTAATTTAGTAATTGCAAAACATATCGCCGGAACTAAGCAGGGCTTTTTGAGGGTGCATTCCAAGGAGTATTCAAAGGATTATACTGTTCCTTTTGAGTTTGTTTTTGAGAATTGTTATGATTTTTCTATAACAAGAGTTAATCCTGTAAATAAAGCGTGTCTTAATAAAAGGTTGGAAGAGTTTGACATTGCGAATACAGGTTCAGAGCCCCTTGATTTGAATTTTGCGCTTTTTGTTGACAATAATATTACTGAATCAAAGTCTCTTTCGCTTGGTGTGATGGAGTCAGAGCATGTTTCTTTTCAAGTCAACCCAATCCGAGCACAAAAAAGCAGTCACAGTATTTTTTATGTGCCCATTCATGAACAACGACCCCTGGAAATGTTAGTAGTGAAATTAATTGACCTGGGATAAAAAACATAAAATCTTAAATTTTGTAATTTTTCGTCATTATATTTGTATTTACAAAATACCATAAAATCTTTGGATGTTTCTACTAATGCGCCTTGGCTTGTTGTTTCTCCTTCTTCAATTGTTATTGACGCTAATTCAAGAGAATCCTTAAACATTAAGGGTCTTCCAACTGGCATTATTGCGAGTACTTACTCTATTTTTGCCCAATCGCCTGATTTAACGGTTTCAAAGAGTATTGCTGTTTCAAAACTTGGGGATGGTGTTTGTCATGGCTTTTCTGCAGTGCCTTCTGTAACTAGTATTGATTTGACTTGTTGTACTGGTAAAGTGCTTGAAGTGAATATAAAAAATACAGGATTTTTTAATCAAGAATTTAAGTTGAGTCGTGTTTCTCCTTCTTGGGTTTCTTTTAGTGAAGAGAGTTTCTCGCTTTTGCCTAATACAGAAAAGAAGGTGTTTGTTTATTTCTCGCCTGATTCTAATTCAGCAGGTGCACAAACCGCTGTGATTCTTGTTTCAAATGATAATAATGTGAGTGTTTTTGTGAGTGTTGATTTGAATGTTTCTAGTGCTAAAAATTTTGTTATTGAAAAAAACCTCAGTTTGAGCACTAGTGTATTAGACACCAGCACCAATTTATTGGACACAAGTTCCGCTTTGGGAAAAATATTTTTGAATATTATTTTGCGTAATGATTCAAATTCGGGTTTTGTAGTAAATAGTATTTTAGTAAAGCCCGTGAATGGCTCAATTGATTTTAATGCGGTTGTTGATTTTAACAAAGGGGTTATTGTTCCTGCAGGAAAGGATTTTAATGCAATTTTAGTTATTACTTTTGATTCAAATAAAATAAAACCAAAAGATTTTAATGCGGTTTTTGTTTTTGAAACTTCTGCCGGAGTTTTCACTAAGATTCAACTAGTTTCTTTAGAAAAGACACCTCAATCTTTCTCAATTACCGGAATGTTCTTGGCTTACTCTGCTCCAATAACGGCTATTCTTTTTTTTGGTCTTCTTGTTCTAATTTTACTTGCCTTAAGAAGAAGAATTGATTCGGGCAGTGAATCGGAAGAGTAAAAACTAATTTTTAAAGTGGACTTATTATAAATGGACTTGTTATATTAGCGGTTCGTTGAGTTCAGCGGATTTTTCAATATCTTCTTTTGTGATTACTAAGTATTCTCGCGGGCTTAGGCTGAAGATGAGCGTTCCATGAGTTTTTGCGTTCTTGTGAATCAATACTTTTGCCCCAAATACTGCTATTGGGGGTAAATAGTCTTTTTCAAATCCTGTAAGATTAAGTACTTTTGTCTCACTAGCTTGAGTTAGTGTTTCCTTAAATAGTTTGCTAGCTTCTTTTGTGCTTATTTTTTCATCAAAAGGGATTACTATTACAAATAAATCCGTTTTTTCATTAAAGAATGGAATTGCTTTTGCCGCCGCGTGAATGGAGAGGTGCGCATCATGAAGAGCATGTTCTATAGTTGAGTCACTTGGGTATTCAATAACCCTGGCGTTTAGTTTATTTACTTCAATAAAGTCATTAATCATTCAAAACCAACTCTATCCATTTAAATTATCTTTTATCTTTAATTCAGTTTTTACTTTTAATTCATCTCTTACCTTTAATTCGTTTTTTCTTTTAATTCATTATTCACTAATTTAATTCACTTTTTTTTATTATTAAAATTATCTTTTCATCCTGAATATGCTGTAATCATCCAAAAGCAGTGGCTTATTTGTGTCTGGAAAGGAATAAATGGGTTTGCTTGGAGCAAGTTTTCCCTTTGATTTTTGAGTATATAGAGGCTTTTTTTAGTGAAAAAGGGGGTTTGTCGCTTTAAGTGAGTGTTTTGATTATGTCTTTTAGTGTTCTTGCAAAGAATTGGACTTCTTCTTCTGTATTGTATAGGTAGAAGCTTGCTCTTGCAAGACCTTCTTTATTGAGGCTTGAAACAAGGGGTTCAGCGCAGTGCATCCCGCTTCTAATACAAATATTCTCTGTTTCGCTTAGAGTCATTGCGAGTTCGTGGGCAGAGAGTTTCTCTGATTCAAAGAGAATGATTCCGCCTTGTTTCTTCTCATCCTTTGGGCAAAATAGTTTTATTGAATCAATTCCTTCCATTTCTTCAAGCGCGACTTTAGTAAGCTCTTCTTCGTGTTTTTTTATGTTCTTCATTCCTATTTTTTGCAAGTATTCTACAGCTGCTTTTATTCCGTAAGAGCCCGCGATATTTGGGGTTCCTGCTTCGTATTTGTTTGGGAGAGTATTCCAGATTGATGAATGCAATTCTACTGAATGAATCATATCTCCTCCAAATAGGAAGGGTTCAAAACTATCAAGAAGTTTTTCTTTTCCAATTAGCGCTCCTGTTCCAGTAGGTGCGAGCATTTTGTGTCCGGAGAAGCTCATAAAATCCGCGTCAAGCGAAGAAAAGTTAATTTCATCATGCGGAACAAGCTGTGCTGCATCAACCAAAAACAATGCTCCTTCTTTGTGCGACTTTTTTCCAATCATTCTCAAATCCGGACGGGTGGCAACGGTATTACTTGCTCCAGTGATTGAAACTATTTTTGCATTTGAAACTTTTTTTTCGAAATCATTCATATCAATTGTATAATCTTCATTCAATCCGATAAATTCAAGCTTTACCCCGATTTTTTTATCCAAGTACTGCCAAGGGACTATGTTAGCATGATGTTCCATTTTTGAGACAAGAATTTTATCTCCTTTTTTAAAAAAGTTTGAGTTCATTAAGGAATACATTACTAAATTCATTCCTTCAGTAGCGTTTCTTACAAAAATAGTTTCTTTTTTCTTCGCGCCGACAAATTTTGCGACTTTTTCATGTGCTTCTTCATGTGCGCGTGAAGCTTCTTCACTTAGTATATGCAAACCGCGGTGAACATTCGCGCCGACATTTTCATAGTAATACTTTTCAGCGTCAATTACTTGTTTTGGTTTTAGTGAAGTCGCAGCATTATCCAAATACACGATTCTTTTGCCCTTGATTTTTCGCGAAAGGATAGGAAAATCCTGCGTTATTTGCTCTATATTCATGAAGAAATT
>JAPLVQ010000022.1:1030-4027 GCA_026397035.1 Candidatus Iainarchaeum sp. | reverse complement strand
TGAATAGGCTTTGCGTATAAATTGATGAATTTTTGGGTTTTTTGTGGGAAAAGACTTATTTTTTTAGTATTATGACGTAAGCCTTTTTTCCGATGTGTTCTTTTGGACAGTCAATTTTTGCTGAGTTGCCAAACGGGGTTACTGTTTTTTCGTAATATCCTGCCATATTTGTGATTCGTAATTCTGTTTTTTCGATTGGTTTTACTGTTCTCATGATAGGATATCCTATGGATATCCTTTTAAATAGGTTGGTTGTTGTTTTGTTATGCATAAAACAAAGAACTTTCAACGACTTGTGGTAAAGATGCGCAAGAAAGGATTTTACATTCCAAAAGCGCAACAAGAAGTTGATTGGTCGGCTTATACAACCAATCAAATAAACGATTTGATTGATACGCTGAAATTTATTCGAAACGAGGTGGATAGAGTTCATCAACCCAGAGAACATGTGGCAGTTGGCAGGCCGCCAACTGATGCTGGAGAATTAGCAAAAGCGATTTTGTTTGCTGAACTAATTGGTATTCCTGAAAGAAAAGCGGAAGGCTGGTTAATCCTAATAGGACACCATTTAGGAATAGAAAACCATATTGATGACAGAGTTTTGGGCAAGGCGTATCAAAACAAAGAGGTAATTTCCATTTTGGAAAAAGTATTTGAAAACAATAAAACCAACAACGGAGAAATGTGCGGTGATGGCACTGGGTTGGAAGGTTCGAGAAAAGAAAATTATGAATCAACAAAAAAGAAAACCAATTACCTCACAAGCGTAATCGATTCTCACGAAGTCGTTCAACAATTTGATACAGGAAACAAACATGAAAGAACAGCAATGAAATACCTTGTTGAAAAAATAAAAATCGAAATCAAAAAAGGGCTGAACCTTTTAATGAAAAAAGCCAAATTAACTCTAGACGCTGGATTTGTTGACCGTAAATTAACCCAACTAATCGAAGATTCAGGCATAACTCCATACATTTTTCCAAAGAAAAACAATGTGATAACCCCCAAAGGTTATCCTGCTTGGGGGCAAATGTGCAAAAAAATAATCGAAAACGTGCAAACATGGCTTGCAGAATATCATATCCGCAGTCATGCGGAATCATTCCATTCCAGCTTCAAACGCGTGTTCAGCTTCAAACGCGTGTTTGGTGTTGTCACCAAACGACTCAACACCACAGTTTACACTCAAGTCCTAACCAGAATTATCCACAACAACCGAAGAAAAACCAACTACCACAATTTAAAAACAACTAATTAATACGCAAAGCCGCTTGAATAGAAATTTATTAATACTTGATTAATCCTATTTATTAGCATGGAAAAAGTTGAAACTAAAACTATTATTACTAAACGGGGAAGTATTAGAAATACTCTTGGGTTATTATTTTACGTTGGGGGTTTTTTAGACTTAATTTCTATTGCATACACCTTGATTACAGATTTTTTGGAATGGGTGTTGTCCTCTTCTCAACCTTATCTTTCGCCAGCTTTTGCTTCTGTTTTACAATTTCCTAAACATGATTTGATTCCTTATGTAATAACTTATGACCAAGGGTTCTTTTTTTGGTTGGCAATTGTGGATATGTTTGTTCTTTTTATTGTAGGGCATTGGTTAAGGGCTGATAAGAAGCAAGTTATTATTGAGAAAACCGAAACTACAGATAACAAAGATGCCAAAGCGATATCTGCGGTTGAGGAAAAAAAATAAGCTGATTAAGGAAGGCAAAATAAATTTAAATACTATAAAAACCTGATTTTGGATATGGATTATGTTAAACAAATGCGTAAGGAAGTTTATGGTTCTAACTCAAAAAAACCGAGAACTGCAAGTGCCGCAACAAAAGAACTTTTTTGGGATACTAACCCCCATATTTGCCATATTTGCGGGAAAGAAATTTTTAGGATTTCTGATTCAGAGCTTGACCATGTAAGGGCTTATGCAAAAGGCGGGACGACGTTAGCGTTATCTCATAGGGGTTGCAATCGATACAAAAGCGACAAGCAATTAGCACAAGTTCAAAAAGAACTTGGAGTAGATAAAAGGGAAAAAAAGAATTGGGTTGAGCAAGCTCAAGACAGAGGTGCTACTCAAATGCTTAAGAGAATGGGTCTCAAATAATTATTTTTATGGTTCATTTTGTATATGCTCTTGCATGTTATAAAGAAAATTATGGCGAGCGGATTTTTCGTTGCTATTATATCGGAGAAACAAATGACTTACAAAGAAGATTACAACAGCATTATGAAAATGTAAGAAATCATATTACAGATAAATATACTGGCAGGTTTGACTGGGTTGAAAAAGTTTGGCATAAGCAAGTTCCATCAAGAGAAGATGGTAAGCGACTTGAAAGGTATTTGAAACCGCTTTCTCCTAACGAAAAGGAAGATTATTTTGAAACGCATTAATTTTGGAAAAGATAAGGCGTTTTGAGCTACTCTGTTAGGGTTTCCACGCCCTAAATGGCACGAAACCACCTACTTTATAATTACGCAAAGGAAGGAACTTGAACTCTATGAATATTTGCACCCGCCGGCACCCCGCTCCCCTTAACCTTAAAAACTTCTTCCACTTAAAATTTCTTTGTTATTCGCATGTCCACTTATTCTCATTCCAAGTTATCTACGTTCGAGCAGTGTAAGCATAAGTATAAGCTTCAGTACATCGATAAAATCAAAGTTGAATACCCAACCACAATCGAGGCTTTCATGGGTTCTTGTGTGCATGAGGCGTTAGAGAAATTATACAAGGATTTGAAGTTCACTAAATTAAACACAATTGAGGATTTAATAAAGTTCTACGAGCATGTTTGGGAAAAAGAATGGAGTGATGATATTATTATTGTGAAAGAGTACTCTAAAGAGAATTACAAAGATATGGGGAGAAAGTTTCTAAGGGGTTATTATAAAGAGTATTTTCCTTTTAACGAGTACACTATTCTTGGTTTAGAAACAGAGGATAAATTGCGTCTTAGTGATGGTTCGTTGTATCATGTG
>JAPLVQ010000022.1:0-961 GCA_026397035.1 Candidatus Iainarchaeum sp. | reverse complement strand
TTGTGATTATAAGACGAATTCAAAGATGAAGTCCCAAGAGGAAGCAGATAAAGACAGGCAGTTAGCATTGTATTCTCTTTGGGTGAGGAATCACTTTAAGGACGCTAGGCACGTAGTGCTTGTTTGGCACATGCTCGCGTTTAATAAAGAAATGACTTCAGAAAGAACTAGTGAAGAGTTAAAGAAGTTAGAAAAAGAAACTATTGAACTGATTAAGGAAATAGAATCAACTAAAGAATTCCCTGCTAGTGTTAGCACTTTGTGTGATTATTGCGTGTATAAGAATTACTGTCCTTCTTTTAGGCACGAAACTCTAATAGAAAGTAAGCCTATTAAGCAGTTTGAGAAGGATGAGGGAGTAAAATTAGTGAATAGTTTTGCCGTTTTAAAAGAAAAAGAGAGGGAAGTTGAAGAAGAACTAACGCTAGTTAAGGATGATTTGATTTTATTTTCTAAGCAGGAAAAGATTGATGTTATTTACGGTTCTAATAAGAAAGTAAGCGTGAAAGAGTACGAGAAATTCATAATTGAAGATGAAAATAAACAAAAAGCAGAGGAATTATTAAAAAAACACGGTCTTTTTGAGCAATTTACTTTAGTGAGCTGGGCTAAATTAAATTCCCAAATAGCAGAAGATAATATTCCAAAAGATATTGCAAAGTTAGCAAAGAAAGAGAAGGATTATAGGGTTAGTTTGAGTAAGAAGAAGGAAGAGGAAGAGTAAGAAGAAGATAAGTGCAGAAGAGCAAGAAGTTGCATGGAGAAATTAATTAAAACGAAGTCAAGTGAAGAAGAAAGTGAGTAAAAAGAAGCCGTGTAAAGAAGAGCAAGAAGGCTTGGATCAGAACTTCCGCAAGTATTATAAAGGCTTGAATTTTGTTTGATTGTTTTTTCTTTTTCTAAGTGTTCTTTTGGATTGATTTTTTTCTCGGAAAACTATTTGGTTGAATTTATTTGCTCA
>JAPLVQ010000146.1:3126-12936 GCA_026397035.1 Candidatus Iainarchaeum sp. | reverse complement strand
GCATGTTTCGCGTGTTACTTGGTCGGCGCTTGGGTCGAGTGAGGAGCCTTTTTGTTTTGGAAATAAGTACATGTTCTTATCCACCTGGAAGCGTGTCGCCATTGACCATTCTACTTCGAGCGGGTTGTATATGTCAATATCGGAGTCTACTACAAAGAAGTGTTTCCCTGAAGTGTGTCCTTTCATTGCTGCTTCAATCGCTTTCTTTCCATCGTCTTCGTTTTTCTTGTTGATTTTGACAATTACGTGGAACCACGAGCTTCCGCCTGGGTTCACGCTCACATCAACAACATCAATTCCTGCTTTTTTTACTTCGTCAAACACTGTTGGTTCGCGCGGCATCCCCATTAGTATTTTGTGTTCGAATCCCCCTGGTAAGAGCGCGTGCCATATTGGGTTGGGTTTTGCATAAATTTTTTCCACAGTGAACACTGGCTCTTCTCTAATAATGTCGCTTGTTTCTGTGAGATCCACAAATGGCCCTTCTTTGTGTCTTTCATTTATACTCAGAGTTCCTTCCATTACTACCTCTGAATCGGCAGGTAGTTCTGCGTCGAAGAGTTTTGCTTTCATTACTTCTATTGGTTTCATTGAATTGGCAATTTCTAATTCATTTACTCCAAGTGCTGGCGCCATTGCTGCTGCTATTAGTACTTCTCCTCCGCACCCGATGCAGTATGCTGCTTTCATTGTGCCATTATTTTTCTTCAATAGTTCCATTGTGTTTCTTTCAAGTATTCTTAGTGCTAATTTATTTTTTGCAATTACCATTCCTCTATGAAAGCATACATTTTGCCCGACTTACTCCGCTTGAAATGTAATTCCCGCCGTCTTTTTCTGTGTGAAATAATATTGGTAGTTTTTCAAGGTCGAGTTCTATTTCGGCGTGGTCAGTTTTTGCAGCAATTTTTGGTTTTGTGGGTTTATTCAGCGCTCTTGTCATTACAGGAACAAGGTCTTTTACTTCGCACCCCAAATAATCCGCTACTTTTTTCTTTGATGCAAATATGTTGGCGGCTACTTTGTATTTGGATTCTTTTATGATTTCAAACATTATGCTTTTTTCGCCCGCGGAGTGAATTATTCCGCTCGCTTCTAAGTGTTTTGAAACAGGCTTTTTTATCACATAATCTGTTTTTTTTACGAATTCTCGAAAAGTCATTTTACCACCAACCAAATATAAACCAATTCAGCTTTAATCACAAACTCAAATCTTTCTCATCAAAAAACTTACTTACTTTAACTTTCGCCTACCTAAAACTCCCTTCAAACCTCTTCCATTGTCTATTCCCATCTTTTATATTCTTTATTTATAACTCCTAATAAATCCATCGCCTTGCCTATAATAAAATCCTCTAAATCGCTTATTTTCTTTGGTTTTCCGTAAAAGCCGGGGCTTAATGGAAAGATTATTGCTCCGTATACGCTTAGTTTCCACAAGTTTTCAAGCGTTGGCCCGCTTAATGGGGTTTCGCGAATCCCAATCACAAGCTTGTTTTGTGTTTTGAGCATATTATCAGCACATCTTGAAATTAATGTGCTTGTATGTGCGTGAAGTATTTCTGAAACTGTTTTAATGCTCGCGGGAAGTATTATCATCCCATCAACTACAAAAGATGATGAAGAAATACTTGCCGCCATGTTTTCATTTGAGTAAATTTTGTATGCTAACTTCTTCAATTCAGTAATTTTTTTGCCCGCTTCTAGTTCAAGTACTTTCCCCGCCCACTCGCTTACAATTAAGTGTACTTCAACTTTTTGCTTTCGTAAAGCTTTCAATAAAGCAAGCGCATAATTATCCCCTGATGAGCCGGTTACTCCAACAATAATACGCATTTATTCACCTTTACAAAAACTTTTTGTTTATTAATTTTACGCAATCAATTTGCCCTTTTAATATAAGTTTATTTCTTATCCAATAACTGTCTTTATTGTTTCATATCCTTTCGCTTGAATTGCTTTTGCTACTTTCTCTTGAAGTTCTTTCCCCGGAGTTAGTATTATTGTTAGCCCTCCTCTTCCTGTTCCTGTCATTTTTGCCCCATAAGCTCCGGCAGTCCTTGCTGTTTCACATATTGCATCTAGTTCTTTGCATGAAACAGTTATTTTTTGTAGTAGCTCATGATTCTTATTCATAAGCTGCCCGAGTTTTTTTAGGTCATAACTTTTTAGTGCTTTCTTTGCTTTTTCTTCAAGCATAATATATTCATCAAATATTTTTTGCATTTCAGCAGGGTTAGCATCTTTTAGTTTCTTAACATCCCCCACTACTTCTTTTGTAAGCGCGGTGAGTCCAGAATTTCCTATTACTATTTCAATCGGCTTTTTTATTTTCAATAAATCCATTTTGTTTTCTCCGCCAGTCAAGTTTTTCTTGAACAATATCAGCCCGCCGTATACTGCAACAGTATTGTCTATCCCGCTTGGCGTTCCGCTCCCTGCTGTTTCTCCTTCAAAAGCTGTTTTATTTATTTGTTCATTAGTCCAGTTCATTTTGTACTCATCGTTTATCGCGTATGCAAGTGCTGCTGCGCATGCCGCACTTGCTCCCGCTCCGCTTGCTGCTTTTAAATCTCCGGCAAGTGTTATTTCTAATCCGTCTTTTACTTGCATATATTCAAGCACCCTGTTTATTAGCGCCGTATATTCCCCGATTTTTGTCTGTTTGTATCCTTCTGTTGCCGGGCGGTTATCAATAAGCTTGTATCCGTTACTCATGATTCTTCGCACTTTTGCAGTTGTTATTTGCCCTAACGCCGCAGGTATTCCTTCTAGTCCGTATACTACAAAATGCTCTCCAAAGAGTATTGTTTTTCCGTATCCTTTTCCTTCTCCCACTAAACTCACCGCCTGTTTTTAACAATTAGAAAATTATTGTTTATTAGAATACTATTATCTGGCAGATTAATATTTTGGCACGAATTTTGTCCCGTAGTGTATTACGCCTTTTTCTCCGCTAGTATAGAACTTCCTAAACACTGCTTCTACTTCTAATCCTTGTTTCAAATCAGAATACCTGCAATCAACCACTTGCGCTTCAATTCTTGCGCCTTCCTTAAGATCAATTACCGCTACGCAGTAAGGGGATTTTGATTCGAATACTTCTGGTCCTGAATGTATTTGCGTGTATGCCACAATTTTTCCTACCCCAGAAAATTCTTGTTCAGTGAAATCAAGGTTGCCGCATGTGCACATTCCTTTCTTATCCAGATACGCTTTTTCGCATTTTGTACAGCGATATCCTACAAGTCTGTATCTGTCGTTATAATGTCTCCATCTTATTATTGGACTGTCTCTAAACATTTTTTTCACCCTTATGATTTTCGCCATTTTTCTATTACTTTTTCAGTTTCTTTATCTGCTCTTTTTTTTTCTTTTAATTTGTTTTGGCCAGACACTTTTCTTGCATAAAAATGCGCTTCTGCAAGTTTTTTTCGTTCTTGAGCTATTGTATTTACTCTTCCAATTGCAACAAGTCCTCTCAAATTTCTTGTCTTTACTTTCTCTTCCGCCGATTTTTTCAAAAAAACTTGCCCTGCTCTTACCAGTCTATTATCTTCTAATCTTTCTTTAAGCTCTTCTCTTTCTAGAGCTGTATTTCTTTTTCCACTAAAAGGAATTGTTTTCTTAAAGAAAAGTAATCCAATTTTTTGTCTTACAGTTAATTTTTCAACCATCATTCATCCCTTTACTTAAATTTTATTTCCTTCACTAAGGTTAACTCTTCTCGCTAATTTTGATTATTCTTATTTGTTATTCTAAATCTAAAATAATTCTCATTTTTACTTCATTTTCCTGAATACGTGTACTGTGGCTGTCGCTCCGCTTCCGCCAACGTTGTGTGTTACTCCTATCTCTGCTCCTTTTACTTGTCTTTTTGCTCCTGCTCCGCGTAGTTGTGTTACTGCTTCTACTGCTTGTTTTATTCCTGTTGCTGCTACAGGGTGTCCGCATGCTTTTAGTCCGCCCGAAGTGTTTACCGGACTATCTGCATCACAGTAAGTTTGTTTTTCTTTGTATAATTTCCATCCTTCACCTTGTTTTGCTAAACCCAAAGCTTCTACCGCATATATTTCCGCGATTGAAAAGCAGTCGTGTACTTCCGCAAAGTCAATGTCTTTTGGCGTAATTCCTGCTTGTTTGTAAGCACTAGCTGCTGCGAGTCTTCCTGCTTTTATTTCTAAAAGCGAGTCTCTTCGTGCAAGGGATAGTGCGTCTGTGGCTAGTCCAGAACCTGTAATATAAACTTCTGCTCCGAGTTTTTTTGCGGTTTTTTCGCTTGCGAGTATTATGCTTGCTGCCCCGTCCGTTATTGGAGAGCAGTCAAAAAGGGTGAGTGGGTCCGCAACCATTGTTGAGTTTAGTACGGTGTCAATGTTTATTTCATTTTGGAATTGCGCGTAGGAATTGCGTGCGCCGTGGAAATGGTTTTTTACGGATACTTCTGCGAGTATTTCTCTTGTTAGTTTGTAATTATTCATATAAGCGTTTGCAAGTAGCGCATATAGTCCGGGAAAAGTTAGTCCGTGAAATCCTTCTAGTTCTTCGTCTCCCGCTCCCATTAGTGCGGTTGTTACTTGTTCGACTGAAACATCAGTCATTTTTTCTACTCCGCTCGCCATTACAATATCTGCTGCTCCTGATTCAATTGCTTCGATTGATTGCCTTATTGCTAGTGATCCTGAAGCGCATGCTGCTTCCACTCTTATTGAAGGTTTGTCAAGGTTCAAGTTCTCGGCGGCCATTGCTCCTATGTGGAGTTGTCCTGATAATATTCCACCTGTCATGTTTCCTGTGTATAAGGAATCTATTTGTTTCGGGGTGATTTTAGCATCATTTAGCGCGCGTAATTGCGCGTCAAGGAGTAATTCTCTTAACCCTTCTCCCCATACTTCACCGAACTTGGTTATTCCGATTCCGATTACTCCAATTTTCATTTCTATCAGTCCTTTTTTATGCCCCCTTTTTGAGAGCGGCAATTATCATTTCTGCGTCTTTTGCTTTCATTTCATAGTTTCCTATTCCTGCTGCTGTTTCTATTACTAGTAGTCTGTCATCAGGACTCCCCATAACAGGTAAAATACTTTTTCTTATTATGCTGGAGTTTTTTATTATTGTTTTTTTATTTTTATTAGAATCCGAAAGATCTATTTTAAGGATCACAAAATCTCTTCCTTCTACGCTTGCTTTTAATGTAACTCCTGTAATTGTGCTCGCAACATCAAAATACTTGAATTTTACTTGTTTCATTAATCCAGAAATATCCACTCTTTTCACTTTTGTATTTTTTGCCAGTACTGTTTTTAGTTCTCCCGGACTCATTTTTGAGCGGGAGCTTAGAATCATGTGGCCTTTTCTGTCTACAAATAAATATTTGCCGCCGTTTTTGACATATCCTTCTATTGTCGCATGAAATGCGGGGTCAAGCCTCATTTCTTCAAGCAGGGCAAATGCAGCAAGTTTTTCAAATGCCTTCATTTTTACTCTTTCTTCCCCGACAAGTGTAATATACGCATAAGGTATTTCTATTATTGCTCCAAGTCCCCTAAAAAAGTGGAGTCTTATTCCTTCGGAGAACGCTCTTTTTACTGCATCTTTTGTTACAGTCCAGGGTCCTTTCATAATTGCACTCCTGCTTTGTTTTCTTGCTTTCACTGCTTCAAGCGCAGCGGTTTTGGACATGCCCAAAAATTCCGAAGTGGAACCGGGGGTATAGCGTATTTTTTTCCTGTAAAATAATCCTGTCATAATAATCCCTTCTTTTTGTTTCCTAGTAAATCCTTTTTATTAATACTTACAATTCCTTCTATTACAATCCCTCCTATTACAATTCTTTATTTTTCAAATAATTTTCTAGTTGTGTATTCCTTCCATGTGTTTTAGATATTGAGGGTATGAAATATACTCTTTTCGTGCAATATAATCGTTTACTTTGCGCGCCTTTCCTTGGGCTTTTGTTATCTTGTCTGTTACTTTGAAAATGAACGCATCGCTTCCGCTTCCTGAGCCGTAGGATGTTATAAGTATTCTGTCATTTGGTTTTGCAATATCAAGTACTGCGGCTAGTCCTAAAATTGAGGAACCTGAGTAAGTGTTTCCTATTTTTGTTACAACGAGTCCTAGTTCTATTTGTTCTTTTGTTACGCCGAATTGTTTTGCTACACGGAGGGGGAATTTTCCGTTTGGCATGTGAAATACCACATATTTGAAATTGTTCATTTGCATTTTGCTTTTTTCAAGAATCCTTTTCGTAGCTTCAGTGACGTGCTTGAAGTACGCTGGTTCTCCTGTGAATCTTCCTGCATGACTTGGATAGGGTTGTATTGCTCTTCTCCAAAAATCAGGAGTATCACTTGTGTAAGAGCAAGTATGTTCTAATATCGCAACGCTTTCTTTGTCTGGTCCAATAATAAAAGCTGCCCCGCCTGCTGCCGCACTGTATTCTAGCGCATTTCCTGGCTCTGCTTGGCTAGTGTCTGCTCCAATACTTAGTCCGTATTTTATCATTCCTGAACCAACTAATCCGGCATTTATTTGAATTGTTGCGGTTCCTGCTTTGCACGCAAATTCAGTGTCTACTGCCATGTAAGTGTTTCCAATATCAAGTGCTTCACCAACAATACTTGCTGTTGGTTTTACTGCATAAGGGTGACTTTCGCTTCCAACATAAACCGAGCCGATTTCTTTTTTGTTTATCCCTGCTCTTTTGAGTGCGTCGCGTGCTGCTGCAATTGAGATTGTTGCTGTGTCTTCATCTTTTCCAGGAACGCTCTTTTCAGTTAGCCCAAGTCCCGCTTTTATTGCATTCGCGTCCGCATGCTGTACTTCTGCAATTGTTTCTGCTTTTATTCTGTACATTGGTATGTACGCTCCCCATCCTACAATTCCGCTCATATAATCAACCCACTAGTTTAATTCATTTTATAATATAAGTCTTGCCTTGGGCAAAAAAGAAGCTCTCCCAAAACACATAAACACTTTTTCACCCATGCCCTATAAAAACCTTTCCAAAGAGACGAACACTATTACGACAACTGACGAACAAATATTTTGTTTCTGAAACAAACATTTACTTATTTGCAAAAACACTTCCCCAAAAATAATCAAACCCCCTAACAATCAACAAAACCATTCTCAAGGTTAAGTTTATTATAAAACAAGATGAATAACTAGTTATGAAATTCTTTCTTGCTTCATCCGCTTCAAATGTTCTTAATGAAATAAAGCCATTACTTACAAAACCGTGTAACAAATGTATTGCTGCATTTATCCCAACCGCAGCAAACATGGAAAAAAATAAATGGTTTCAGACAGCTGATAAACAAAAGCTTCGAAGTATGGGAATTAAAGTATTTGACGTGGGGCTCAAGAATAAAACCCAAAGAGAATTGTCCAATGAATTAAAGAAAGTTGATATTGTTGTAGTAGGAGGAGGAAATGCGTTTTACTTGCTTGAACATGCAAATAAATCCGGATTCAAAAGAGTTTTGAAAGAAATGCCAGAAGAAACAATTTATGTTGGTTCCAGTGCAGGTTCGGTAATAACCGCACCAAATATAGAACCAATTAAAACTCTTGATGATTCTTCCAAAGCTAACTTAACCTCATTTGAAGGTTTGAACTTAGTTGGTTTTCTTACGCTCCCACATTTAAATAAGCAAAAATATAAAATTGAGATTTCCTCAATAATTCGCAATTACTCAAAAAAATGAAGCTAATAGCGATTAATGATAATCAGGTAATTATTGTTGAAAATGGAAAAACAAAAGTTATTACAGTAAAAAATAATAATTCGTGAACGACCCCACACTAAAGTGCGGGGCTCACAGCAAACACCAAAGCGTTTGCGTTGCCCGCAAAAACTTTGTTTTTGCTTGGTCTGCAACAGCAGAAGCCGTTCTAAAATCCATCAACGGAAATAAAACGCGTCTTGAAAGACGCGGCTTCATTTGGGTTGAGTGAATCAGCCACAATAATTCAGCTTATTAATTAAGTTTTCAAAACAAGTTATTATTAAGGAAAAAAGGATTAATATCTAATGCAAAAACCCGCTTCTTCTCTTCCAGCCAGACTCAAGCTTTCAAGAAAAAGAATCCCTTTGCACGAAACAGGCAAAGCACTTCCTCAATTTGAAAGAAGAACTTATTCCGGCTTGGACAGAAAAGAATCCATAGCCGCTTTTGAAATATATAAAAGACTTAGAAAAATCCTTGCAAAAAATAGAAAGTTTTTCCTTGATGGCAGACATAATATAAAGTTTTATGTACGCACTTCACTTGGAGGAGCTTTGATTGAGAATGTTCGCGGGCTAAGAAAAGGAGAATATAGCGGAAGCAACAATTGGGGCACTTTGAAAATATCCTTGAATGGCAAGGAAATGTTTGTAAAAATTGAAGACACTAAGAATGCAAAAAGCCGTGTTCTTGGGGCGCGCATCGTTGAGTCATTTTTGGAAAGGCACAAATGGAAGTTTAGGGAATTTAATGTAATTAATGCCCCAGTTCACGTTGCTCATGACTTTTTATATGAAAAATACCCAAGAACTATTTATGCGACCGATTTTTACCCAAAAGAGCGTTTTGTAATGATTGAAAATATTGGTGATTTGAAAGTACTAGGTAAAGTAACTGCAGTAATTCATAAATTAAACAATTCGCTATTACCCAAAACAAAATCGTTTTTTGTTGGAGAAATATCTATAAACAATGCATTATATTGTGCTAAAACAAAAACAATCGTTTTATTTGATTTACATGCAACAAGCCGCAATCAGCTTCACACTAGTAATAAATAAGCTTAAAATTATTGACAACCAGTCATTAATTGTTAAATACAGAAAAATTGATGTTTTATGCTCCTCGAACTATTTGCTTCTTTATTCATTATTTCCCTTACTTCTTTAGTGGGTTTGGTTGCATTTGGAGTAAGGCAAAAGACGCTTGAGAAGTATCTTGATTTGATGGTGGGTTTTGCCGCGGGAGCGCTTTTAGGAGACGCATTTATTCACTTGCTTCCAGAGTTAGGAAAAACAGGAATTACGGCGAGTGTTTCTTTTACTATTCTTTTTGGGATAGTTGTTTTCTTTGTTCTTGAGAAAGTTGTTCATTGGCATCACTGTCACCGCGTACACCATGAAAACGTGTGTACGGATTTGCCTTACATGAGTCTTGCAGGGGATATTTTACATAATATTATTGACGGAGTAATTCTTGCGGGGGCATTTATTATTAATCCGGTAATTGGTTTTTCTACAGCACTTGCAATTTTCATCCACGAGCTTCCTCATGAGGGAGGAAATTATAGTATTCTAATTAAAGGCGGATTTTCAAGAAAAAAAGCTTTGTTAGCAAATTTTATTACCGCACTTGCTTCATTTATTGGAGCAATTCTTACTCTTGCGTTAAGTGCACTAGTAAGCGGATTAATGCCTTATATCCTTGCTTTCTCAATTGGGAGTTTCATTTACATTGGCGGAACCGATCTCCTCCCCGAACTTCACAAAAAGTTTACAACAAAAAAAGCGATTCTTGAAACAATAGCGATAATTTTAGGAATTGCAGCAATGGGAATACTGTTATTGCTTGAATGAAGAACTCACTTCCAAAAACTTATTTTCAAATCCCTTTCTCTGTGTATATTTAGTTTGCCGCCCAAAAAGAAGAGTTAAGCGCCTTTATTGCCGTCCAAAAAGAAATTAATTACATATATTCTGCAAAAACGACTCTTTAGGCACTTTTAATGTATTTGGATTGCCGCCCAACTAGATATACTTAAATACTTGTTTGTGCACTGTTTTGATATGAGTTATTT
>JAPLVQ010000146.1:0-2959 GCA_026397035.1 Candidatus Iainarchaeum sp. | reverse complement strand
TATTTTTGGAAAACAATATGTTTTACGTAAATATATAGGGCCTGATAAAGGAATGTTTTCAAAAGAGCAATTCATAGCAAACAATTCTGGCTTGCTTGCAAAAGAAGAGTTGCGTTTACGAGAACCATTGTGGAGAAAATCTATAAAATTAGCATATAACCCAGGGCTTATTGAGATAGTTGAAGACAAAGCAATTCGATTAAATAACTTAATTGAACAAAAGCATGCGGAAAATATTTTATCTGCTGAGTTTGCTAAAGAGTTTATTTATAATTCAAATAACATTGAAGGTTCACGCATACCAAAAGAAAAGCTTATTGAGTTATTTGAAAATGGAAAAACGAGTTATACAAATAATAACGAAGTGATTGAAGTTGAAAACTCAATTGAAGCATTTGACTACCTAAAAAGCGAATTCTCATTTAATCTTGCAAGCATTAAACATCTTTATCATACTTTAACCAAAGGACTACTTTTAGAAAACAAGCAATCGTATCCGAGGGGACTTAGAAAAGTTTCTATACTTGCTGGTGAAGCCACAACCTCAGCTCCCAAAAATATACAAAGAGAACTTGAAACTCTTTTAAAACAGAACAAGGAAAACTCAAAAAAAGCGTATCCTTTCCAAAGAGCATTTGATTTTCATCTTAGATATGAAACCATTCATCCCTTTCGTGATGCAAACGGAAGAACCGGCAGACTAATAATGAACAAAATTTTAATGCAAAATAATTACCCTCCAATCATAATCTACAAAGACAACAAAAAAGCATACTTTAACTCGCTTTCCACAGCACAAGAAGGCAATAATAAGAAATATTATCAATTCATGCTCGAACAAACCCAAAAAACGTACGACCAAATGCTTAATTTGCTAAATAAGTAAAATTTTCTTTGGGCTAATCTATTAGTTCAAATTCCCAATAGGGTAGAATCTACCATATCCCTTCCTCTCGAACTTATTTATTAAAAATAGTTAAATAAAACATTAGTTCAACGAATTTATCTTCGTCTTCTTTGATTCCATTTTCTTTTCATTGCAGCTGCTCCTATAAGTCCTGCAGCGACCCCGCTTCCAATTAAACTTCCTCTCAAAGCACCTTTTTTTAATCCAGCTATCCTCGCTTTCTTTTCTATTTTTCTAATTTTTTCCAATTCATTATGAACTTTTGGTTCCATTTTCATTAGTTTTTTTACAGCACTAACAGTTTCTGGAGTTAGCCTGTCCCATTTTCTGTTAGTCTCATACATTACTGGATAATGCGAGGGGTTTTCAATAATATCTGTTAAATTAGCATGTATCCCGCCGCCACGTCCAGCTGCAATGAGAATTCTTATTTCATTGATTGGATAAGTAACTGGAATTTTATTTCCAGGTCCCCAAGATACCTGACCTATGCCTACTCTATCTTTTTTTAAGCGTTCTATTACAAGTTCATGTTGCTTTTTAAATTCTTGAAATTCTCTAGTCGTATCCACAGTGTTTCTTGCATCGTTGGCATATTTTCCACCAGTACGTACACCGTTAATTGTTCCCCCTATGAGTCCTGCAAGTAATATTGCTTTTGCTTTTCCTTTTGCTAATGAAGATACAGACATAATAATCAGTTAGCCAGTTCACTTGCTATTTCTAATTAATTCATTCTGCTTAATTAACCTATCTGTTTTCATAAAATGAATCTCAAATATTGCTTAACTTGTTTCAAATCCATAACCTGGCCGATTCCACCAAATTCATTCCCTTTGTATTTAGTTTTCTTACTCCCCGCCAAAGTAAATACTCTCTAGTTTCTTGCTGTGCATTCTGCTTGAATGAAATGCAAAACAGGAACAAACTATTTCCTTGAAGCATTAGTAAACCAGATTTAAGATTCATCCAGCTTAGTAAACATCCCATTTCTCATTGTTTTAAGAATAAAGGGTTTTGATACATCTCCGTTTGCATCAAAGCTTATTTCTCCACTAACCCCTTGGTAATTTTGTGCGGAATAAAGACAATTTTTTACAGTATTTACTTCAACCCCTGATTTTTCAAAACAATTACTTATTATCATCAAAGAATCATACGCTTCGGCACTGAAGACTTCGGATTTTCGTCCATAACTTTGAAAAAATGAGTTTTGGAAAATCTTCTGGAAAGGAGAGTTAGAATTGTCATCAAATGAATAAGGATATATCATTCCTTCGGCTGCTCCGTCAGCAGTATCTAATAATTCTTGTCCTTCGGAAAAGGATGAACCAAAAAAGATATAATTCATTCCAAGTTCTTTTGCCTGCTTTAATATCATTCCTGTCTGTTTGCGGTTCCCTATTATAAGCACATTATTCAAATCAGCATTTTTTATGTTCAAAAGATAAGGAGCAAAATCTTTTTCTGAAATGCTAAAGTACTGCACGCTTCCCATGTGCCCCCCAAGTTTAGGATAAATATTGGATAAGTCATTTACATAAGAAACACCCATTTCCGTGTTTAAAGAAATAATACATAAAGGGTTCGCTCCAATTCGCCTTGCAAGAAAGCGCGCGAAAAATTCTGTTTCAAGCTTTGTTGTAGGAGCCACCCTAAAAACATAGTCCCCTGCATTTGTTATTTGGGATGCCCCTGCCCCAGGAACCATAAGAATTACTTTTTTACTTTCAATAACAGGGGCAACCGCAAGTACTTCTGAAGATCCATATGTTCCAATTATAAAAAAAACTCCGTCAGCTTCGATAAGTTTTTTTGCCGAAGTAACTGCCAGTTCTGGGTTGTATTGTGAATCCTCATAAATTAGTCTTACTTTTGTTTGAACATTAGAATCATTATTTATTTGCTTTTGAGCGAGCTCAAGCCCTTCCTTCATACGCGTACCACCGTCTGCGCTAGTTCCTGTCAGCGGGAGAATTACCCCTATTAAAACCTCTTTCTTTATTGGCTCTGATTGTAAAAATCCCATGCCAAATAATCCTGTATGCGAAA
>JAPLVQ010000132.1:940-3117 GCA_026397035.1 Candidatus Iainarchaeum sp. | reverse complement strand
AATAATTCATTTGAGGCAAGGGAATAATGAAGTTTTATTGTGGTTCCATCTCTAATTGATTCTGCTATCCCATATTTGTCCAAGTAGCCATTTGGCGCATCATCTTTGCCAAAAGTTATAAAAGTCCCTCTTCCATGGCTTGTTTTATCTATTGGTGTTCCAGTAAACCCAATATAAGTTGCGTTTGGAAGCGCACCCATTAGGTAATTCCCAAGATCTCCTCCAGTTGTTCTATGTGCTTCGTCAACTAAAACAAAAATATTATTCCGTTCATTAATTTCTGCAGGCATATTTTCAAATTTATGAATCATTGTTACAATTAACCCGCGAGTATCTGACTCAAGTAGTTCTTTTAGATTCTTTTTTGACTCTGCTATATGAATATGTTCAAATCCAATCGAAGAAAGATTCCCAAATAGTTGTGTTTCTAGCTCATTTCTATCCACTAACATTATTACTGTTGGATTCTCAAAAAGTGAATTCTCAATTATTTTTTGTGCAGCTACAATCATTGTATATGTTTTTCCAGACCCTTGAGTGTGCCAGATCAAACCCCTTTTCTTTTTCTTATTAGCAACTCTTTCAACAACCTTTTGAATTGCACGCATTTGATGAGGCCTTAAGATAACTTTTTGAATTTCATCATCTTTTCTAGTGAATAATATATAATCTAATGCGGTCTCGATGACTCTCTTTTTGCCAAAAAAATCTTTTACTAGTTTTTCATATTCTATTGAACCTGTTTCAGCTTTCCAGCTAAACAATGATTTCATTGAAAAGTTCCAGGTCGCTGAGTAGTAAAATTGTATTAAATGCGTCAATGTGTAGATTTGGAAAAGCGCCATTGCTTCAGGGGTTTCCTTGTGGTATCGCCTCACTTGATCCAATGCTTCAGACATTCCACCAAGTTTGTGCGCCGACTTTGTTTCTACAAAAAACAACGGGACCCCATTGATAAAAAAAACTACATCATATCTATTAGTAAATTTCCCGTTAGTGAAAGAATATTCGTCAGTAACTTGAAAAATATTGTTTTTTGGTTGTTCATCAATAAGTTTTACATTTCTCTCCCTTTTTTCGTTTGGCACAAAAACTGTCTTTATCCCTTTCAAGTATTCCCACGCGGTTAAGTTTCCTTCAATGTTCACTGGAAGTTTTTCTATTTTTTTAATTAGTTCTTCAATCATCAAATTATCTATAAAATCAGAATTAATTTGTAAAACTTGATTTTTAAAAATTTCCTTCAAAAGCAATCCTGTTCTACCACCACGCAATCGTTCAACTTCTTCAGGCTTAATGTACTCCCAACCTATTTCGCAAGCATATTTTATCATGGGGTTTTGAACGCTCCCCCTTTCTGTACCCAGTTTAGCCATTATTAAAACACCAATTTATTTACCCTAATCTTTGCAGTAGTCAATTCTTTTGCCATTGAATCAAACAAGTGTTGAAGAGCTTTACTTTTGCTTTCTTCTGCCTCAATTTGTGAATCTATTCCAGAAAGTATTTCAACAATATTATTTTGATCTTGCAATGGCGGAAGTGGTATTTTTACATTTAAAAATTCTAGCTTAGTTATGTGGTGCATTGTGCTACCGTGAGTTTTATCTTTCATACCTTCAATTTTTGTTCCAACAACATAATAAAAATATTCTTTAGTTATTTTTGGACTGTAGTCTTCTACTTTGAAAATATGTTGGTTTAACCAAGCATCTTCTTTTTTCCAGTTAAATACCCCCAAACTTGCAGACCATGAGATTAAGATGTCGCCGTTTTTTATCCGATACCTTTCATTTATTGCCCCATCAAAAAAATTAGGGTTATTTTGAGTTCCAGTTAAGTTTTGTATTCTTATAATGGGCAATCCAACTTTTTTCCAATCAGTTGGTTTGAATGGATATCCATTTACATATTTAGCAACATCCCCTAAATTTACAACAACCCAGGTATTTGGCATCAAACCAATTTCAGTTTCCTTCAATTTTACATTAATAGCATCGTCAACGCTGACTACCCCATACTTAAAAAGGTGTTTTAAAGTGGATTTTTTTATTTCCCTAAGTGAATTAATAAGTGCAACATTTTTTTCTTGAGCATCTCGAATTGTTGAAAGAACATACGCTATATTTTTTTGTTCATGTAATAATGGCAATAATACAGTCATGTTCTCCAAATCT